>NZ_JASDDD010000027.1:0-43025 GCF_030407555.1 Curtobacterium sp. APC 4022 | reverse complement strand
AGGTCGTCGCCGTGCGTCGCGGACCCCATGTAGAGGACCCGACCGGCCCCCGCCGGGTCCTCTACATGGGGTCCGCGACGCACGGCGACGACCTGGCGCTCCTCCGGCCCGCCTTCGACGGGTTCGTGGACGACGACGGGCGTGCGGTCCGCCTCGAGGTGGTCGGTGTGACGGACTCCGACGCCGACTGGTTCGACCGCCTGGACCTGCCCGAGGGGGCGACGCACTACCCCGAGTTCGTGGCGTTCCTCCGGGACAATGCGCACCGTTGGTCGGCGGGGGTCGCACCGCTCACCGACGACCCGTTCAACGACGCCAAGAGCGACCTCAAGTTCCTCGAGGTCAGCATGCTCGGGCTGCCGTTCGTCGCCTCGGACCGGCCCTCCTACGCCGGCATCGACGCGCACGGCGGTCTGCTCGCCCCGAACGAGCCGGCCGCGTGGCAGCAGGCACTGCGGACCGCCTTCCGGGAGGCCGACGACCGGGTGGCGCAGGCCCGGTCGTACGTGCGTGCCGAGCGGCTCGTGACGGCCGAAGGCGACTGGCGAGGAGCCCTCGGCCTCTGAGCGCAGCCGTCTTGCTAGGCTGCCCCGGTGCAGATCCGAGAACTGAAGATCCAAGGCGCGTGGGAGTTCACCCCCGTCCAGCACGGTGACGCCCGGGGCGCGTTCCTCGAGGCCTACCGCGCGGACGTGCTCGAGGAGACCGTCGGTCACCCGCTCGACCTCCGTCAGGTGAACATGTCGATCTCGTCGCGCGGCGTCGCGCGGGGGATCCACTACGCCCTGGTCGCACCGAGCCAGGCCAAGTACGTCACGGCCGTCCGCGGAGCCTTCATCGACTACATCATCGACATCCGCGTCGGTTCGCCGACGTTCGGCCAGTGGGACTCCGTCCGGATCGACGACGTCGACCGCCGTGCCGTCTACCTGTCCGAGGGGCTCGGTCACGCCATCGTCGCGCTCGAGGACCAGTCGACGGTGAACTACCTGGTCAGTGCGCACTACGACCCCCAGCGCGAGAAGGGGATCAGCATCCTCGACCCCACCGTCGGGCTCGAACTGCCCGACGGCATCGGCGAGCCGGTGCTGTCCGAGAAGGACACCAGCGCGCCCACCCTCGAGCAGGCCGCCGAGCAGGGGCTGCTCCCCACGTTCGAGGAGTGCCTCGCCTACACCGAGTCCCTCCGGACCACGACGAAGTAAGGACGCACCCCCATGAAGGGCATCATCCTCGCCGGTGGCTCCGGCACGCGCCTCTGGCCGATCACCAAGGGCATCAGCAAGCAGCTCATGCCGATCTACGACAAGCCGATGGTCTACTACCCGCTGTCGACGCTGATGATGTCCGGCATCCGCGAGGTGCTGATCATCACGACGCCGGAGTACAACGACCAGTTCAAGGCGCTGCTCGGCGACGGGTCGGCCCTCGGCATGGACATCCAGTACGCGGTGCAGCCGTCGCCGGACGGGCTGGCCCAGGCGTTCGTCATCGGTGAGGACTTCATCGGCGACGACAGCGTGGCCCTGGTCCTCGGCGACAACATCTTCCACGGCACCGGGCTCGGTACGAACCTCCGCAAGAACACCGAGGTGCAGGGCGCGACGATCTTCGCGTACCACGTGGCCGACCCGAAGGCGTACGGCGTCGTGGAGTTCGACGACGACTTCACCGCCGTCTCCATCGAGGAGAAGCCGGCGGAGCCGAAGTCGAACTACGCCGTGCCCGGTCTGTACTTCTACGACAACAAGGTCATCGAGATCGCCAAGACCATCGAGCCGAGCGCCCGCGGCGAGCTCGAGATCTCGACCGTCAACGAGCGCTACCTCGAGGCGGGGGAGCTCGGCGTGCAGGTCCTCGACCGTGGCACCGCCTGGCTCGACACCGGCACGTTCGAGTCGATGATGCAGGCGTCCGAGTACGTGAAGGTGATCGAGGACCGGCAGGGCTTCAAGATCGGCTGCATCGAGGAGATCGCCTGGCGCAACGGCTGGATCGACGACACGCAGCTCGCCGACCTCGCCGCACCGCTCGTCAAGGGCGGCTACGGCGTCTACCTGCAGAACCTGCTGCGCGGCTGACGATGGCCCGGCCCGGGTGGCGTCGGCTCCTCGGCCGGTCCGACGGCCCTGGCGCGAGCCCGTCGGCGACTGACGGTGCCCCATCGACACCCGACGCGACCCCGGCGGGACCGGTGCCGACGCACCCGGACGAGCCGCGCCTCCCAGTCGACACGTCGCTGGTCACCGGGCCTGCACGAGCCGGTGACCACGGCGTCGACGTCGTCGTCACGGTGGCGGAACCCGCGTTCCGTGACGGCGCCCACCTGCCGGCCGTCCGGGCCGCGCGGGACGCCGGTGCCGCGACCGTGGTCGTCAGCGTGTACGACGTGCACGCGGGGCCCACGAGCGTCTACCCGCCGGTCGTCGCCGGGGCGGACCACGTCGTCGCCCGCGCGACCGTCGCGGCGACCTGGGGCGGTGCCGTCGCTGCGGCGCGACCGCTCCTCGGCAGCGCCGTCGTCGTCGTGCAGGACGCGTCTGTGGCGATCCCCGTCGGCGGGTACGCGACCCTGACGGCGGCACTCGACCGCGCGGCCGTCGCGGTGGGTGTGGTCCGGACCGGTGACGACCTCGTCGCCAGCGCCGGAGCCGTGCTGGTCCGCGGCACCGCCCCGGTTGCCTCCCTGCTGCGCGGCCACCCCGCCGAGGACGCGGACCTGCTCGACGGTGCCGAGGTGTTCGCCGCCGACGAGCCCTGCTTCGCCGTCCGCACCCGGGACCTGGCACTGCCGGTCCGGACCGTCGACACCCGGACCGCCATCGCGCGACTCACGCGGGACAGTGCGGACGCTGCCGACGGGCCCTGCGTCGCCGTCGCACTGGGACGGGTGTACCGGACGAGCGTGCTCCGTGAACGGCGCTACGACACGGATGCGGCATCGGCCCTCGTGCACTGGCGGACGCGGACCGACGACAGCGCGGCTGTGGCCCTCGCCCGCGCCGGACTCGTACCGGGCGTCCCCACCGCCGACCCGGCAGGCGCCCCCGTCGCCCTCCGCGAGCCCGTCGTCCGCGCCGAACGCGGCCCCGAACGGCTGGCGCTGCGTGACCGCGGTGTCCGACTGCGCTGGTCGATCCGGATCGCGGCCCACCCGGGACCCGGTGGCGACGACTGGGGTGACACCTTCTTCGCGCGCGACCTCGCGACGGCGCTGCGGTCGCTCGGGCAGGAGGTCGTCGTGGACCACCGCGAGTCGCACGTCCGTCCGTCGTCCGAGAACCTCGACGACGTCGCGCTGACGCTCCGCGGCCTCGACGACACCCCGGTGCACCCCGCAGCGACGAACGTGCTCTGGGTCATCTCGCACCCCGACCTCGTGTCGGCGGACGAACTGGCCCGCTACGACCTGCGCTTCGCCGCCGGGCCGGTGTGGGCCGCCCGGGTCTCCGCGGAGACCGGCCTCGACGTGGCACCGCTCCTGCAGGCGACGGACCCGGCCCGGTTCCACCCGGGGTCCGCCGCACCGGAGTACGCCGACCTCGACACCGCGTTCGTCGGCAAGACCCGCGAGGTCTTCCGCCCGGTGGTGCGCGACGCGGTGGCCGCCGGACTCGACCTCGCCGTCTGGGGCGAGGGGTGGGAGGGGCTGCTGCCGGACGGGGTGCACCGCGGGGTCTTCATCGCGAACGACGCGCTGCCGTCGCTGTACCGCAGCGCCAGGGTGGTGCTCAACGACCACTGGGACGACATGGCCCGCGACGGGTTCGTGTCCAACCGGCTGTTCGACGCCGCCGCCACCGGGGCGCTCGTGCTCACCGACCCGGTACCGGGCGTCGACGAGTTGTTCCACGGTGCCGTCCGGAGCTACCGGGGCGTGGACGAACTCCGGGAGCTGGTCCGGCAGGGGGAGACCGCGTCGGCCGCAGACCGGGCCGCACGCGGGGCGCGGGTCGGGTCGGAGCACGCGTTCGTCCGCCGGGCCGAGGTGCTCCTCGACGCGGTGCGCCGGCACCGGGGCGTCTGACGGTCAGCGCTGCACGTAGGCGCAGGACGCCGCGAGCTTCCAGTTCGGGTTGGGCGCTGCCGGGATCAGGATCGTCGTGTCGGCGGGCTTGCCGACGCACTGCTCGGTCGCCGTCACCACGCCGTCGCTGAACAGCGGGCCGACGTCGCGGGTGGACCACGGCACCGTGAAGTTGACGACCGCACTGACGACGAGCGTCGCCGTCACCACGCCACCGAGGGCCGGACCGGTCCAGCGGGGCAGTCGGGACCACCGGGTGCCGGCCGCCACGTCGACGACGACGAGCAGCGCCATCATGATGAACATCGACGCGATCGCGGTGTAGCGGACGACGTGGAACTCGCCGAACTGCTCGAGCGTGTAGTGCGCGAAGAGGAACCCGGTCGACGGGGTGATGATGAGCGGCGCCGCCCACGACGCCGCCGATCCGACCACCAACGAGCCGAGGATGATGCGCTGCGGTGCGAGGCCCCGCCAGAACCCGACGGCGACCACCAGGAGCACCACCGCGAAGGGGACCGCGAGGACCCACCAACCGTGCCGGAAGACGATCGAGCCGACGCGGGCCGCGTCGGTCGTCCACGTGCTGGCGAACGGCTGCACGAGGTAGCCGCCCGCGATGTCGGAGAGGCCGAGGTCGACGTCGTTGCGCCCGGTCCGGGGCGCCAGGTTCAGGGAGATCAGCTGCGTCGCGAGCCCGAGGACGGCACCGACCACCACCGGCGACTTCCGGACCCGGTTGATGCCGATGAGCAGCAGCGGCACGAACAGCAGGGTCTGCGTCTCGGACAGTGTCATGAGCAGCGCCGCGACCCCGAGCAGACCGCCGGACACCCAGTGGCGCGGGACGAACGCGAACAGGAACGGCGTGGCGACCAGGACGTACCAGTGCAGGTTCGCCAGGTTGCCCGCGGTCTCCATCGGGATCGTCGGGACGAACGCCGGCACCAGGCCGATCAGCACCCGGACCCAGGTGTGGCGGACGAACTGCGCCGAGAGCACGAACACCAGGGCGCCGAAGAGCCCGGCGATGCCGCAGGAGACGATGGTGACGTCCCTGGCCAGCCCCGAGAAGTCGCCGGCGCGGAGCGCCAGCCACCCGCCGATTCGCGGGACGAACTGCAAGTACCCGCCGTAGGGTATCGCCAGCGACTCGAGCAGACCGACCCGGATGTTCTCACCGACGAAGCGGGACGCGTCGTCGGCCCACATCGTGTTGCGTGCCGTTTCGGGGATCCGGACGAACGTCACGAGGGCGACGACGACCGTGATGGCGGCGGCGACGACCGGGGTGAGGACGCGACGCGAACGGGCCTCGAGAGTCAACTGCACCCGACGACGATACCGGCTACGAGGACCGCTCAGTGTCGACGGAGGCGGCGCGCCATCGCCTGGGCCTTGTCGGCGTAGCGCACGGCTCGACGCCCGCGCATCGCGGCGAGCTCCGACTCCAGCCCGGCCGCCCGGTGCAGCGCGGCCTCGGCGCGGTCCCGCTCGAACTGCACGGTGGCCCGCAGCATCTCGGCGGTCTCCTCGCTCGCGAGGAGGGCGTCCTCGAGCGTCTCGATCCGGTGGTCACGGACGACGACCGCGTGGCCGACGGCCTGCAGGCGCCGCAGCTCGGCCTCTGGCACGACCGGGTCCGGTGCGGTGTCCAGGGCGGTCGACCCGACCGAGCGCAGCACGTCGGCGATGCCGTCGTCACGGGTGAAGGGCCCTGCAGCAGCGTCCTCGTCGGTGACGAAGCGCAGCGCGAAGGTCGCCTGCAGCACGCCCTCCCGCAGGCGGTGGAGGTCCCGCATGCCGTGGTGGCGGGGACTCGGGGTCAGGTCGGGGTTCGCCTCGTACGCCCGGCCGCTGACGTCGACCCGGTGCTCGTACTGGGCCCAGGACCGCCAGGGCAGGTGCAGGACTTCGAGCTCGAGCCCGTCGGGCACCGGGGCGCCGTTCGCGACGCTGACCTGGTGGTTGCCCTGCACGACCGTCACGTCGGGGTCCCCGACGTGTACGGCGTTGGTGCTCGGGGGGCCGATCAGCCCGATCGCCTGGAGCTCGGGCACCGATCGCTCGTCACGCCAGTGCAACCGCTCGACGCCACCGCCGGACTCGGCGAGCATCCCGGTCATGTTGACCACCGGCACCGTGAAGGCACCGACCGCCGGGTCCAGACGCTCGAACACCTGGCGCACGGTCAGGGAGCGGTCGATCGGCAGGATGAACTCGTCGGCGTCGGCGTTCACCACCCAGTCGGCGTGGTGCGTGCGTGCGGCGTCGCGGGCCATCCCGGTGACGACGGTGCCCTGCTGCTTCCGGTGCACCGGGTCGTGCCGGAGGTCCACGGTGACGTCGGTGCGCGCGGCGAAGGCGGTGAGGAGTTCCGTGGTCCCGTCGACCGAGCCGTTGTCGGTGATGACGAAGACGTCGAAACCCTGGGCCACGTGGTGGTCCAGCCAGGCCGGGACGACGTCCGCTTCGTCGCGGACCATCAGGGTGACAGCGAGGGTCATGGGTGGGGCTCTTCCGGGTTCAGGGTCGCCGGGGGAGGCGGTCGGATCGAGCGACGATACCGTGTCAGCGGGTCTTCGTGGCGTGGGCGCGCACAGCGAGGGCAGCACGGAGCACGAGCCGGAGCGGCCAGAGCCACCAGGCCGGGTACTTCCGTGCCAGGAAGCGGTACGCGCTCTCATGGTGTGCGCGGCGCATCCGCTCGGAGGACCCCTGCGTCGCGGTCCCGCCGATGTGGGTCGCGGTCGCGGCGGGCTCGTACACGTTCCGCAGTCCGAGTCGTCCGATGCGCCAGCCGAGGTCGACGTCCTCGAAGTACATGAAGTAGCCCTCGTCGAAGCCGCCGAGCCGGTCGAGGACGTCGCGGCGCACCAGGACGCAGGCCCCGGAGAGCCACCCGGCGTCTCGTTGCCCGTCGTGCTCGCCGTCCTGCCGGTACCGCCGGGTCCACGGGTTGCCGGGCCAGACGTTCGCGAACACCGCGTGCCCGAGGCCGGTGCGGAGGGACGGCACGAGGCGGGCGGAGGGGTAGACCTCGCCGGTGGGTTCGAGCAGCCGGGGACCGGTGGCACCGATGCCCGGGTCGCTCTCCGCGGTGGCGACGAGCCGGTCCAGCGCGCCCGGCTCGAGGACGACGTCGGGGTTCGACACGAGGACCCACCGCACGGCCGGGTCGAGCGTGGCGACCGCCCGGTTCACGGCGCCGCCGTAGCCGCGGTTCTCACCGAGTGCCAGGAACCGGGCGCCGGCGGCCTCGGTCACGGCACGCAGCGCGTCGGCGTCGGCCGAGTCGTTGTCGGCGACGACCACCGGGACGGCGTCCGTGCTCGCCGCGGGCACGGAGGCGAGGAACGCCGGCAGGACGTCGCCGGAGTTGTAGGAGACGGTGACGATCGCCGCGCGTGCCGCGGCCTCGCCGCTCACCGGTACACCCCGAGGTGCGCGCGGGCACAGGCGGCCCAGGTGAACCCGTCGGATCGCCGGCGTGCGCGCGCGATCCGGTCGGCCCGGTCGGCGGGGTCGCCGTCGAGCAGTCCGGCCAGTGCGGTGCGGATGGGGCCGGCGTCGGGCTCGGTGTACGTGACGGTGTCGCCGCCGACCTCGGGGATCGCCAGGCGGTCGGTGGTCAGGACGTCGGCACCGGAGGCCATCGCCTCGAGCACCGGCAGGCCGAAGCCCTCCGCGATGCTCGGGTAGGCCACGACGCGCGACCCGCCGAGCAGCGCCCGCAGCTCGTCGACGGGCAGGTACCCGAGGTGGCGCAGCGGTGCTCCCGGACGGTCACCAGCAGCCGTCAGCTCGCGTTCGGCAGCTTCGTCCCAGCCGAGCCCGCCGGCGACGAGCAGCGCGGGGACGTCGGACCGCTCGGCGCCGAGCGCCCGGTGTGCCGCGATGAGTTCCGGCACGCGCTTGCGCGGTTCGACGGTGCCGAGGAAGGCGATCCACTCGGCGTCCGCCGCCAGCTCGTGCGCCGCGCGGAAGGCGGCGAGGTCGGCGTCGGTCGGCGGGTGGAACAGTGCGCGGTCGACGCCGAGGTGCGCGACGACGGTCGCGCGACGCGGTCGGCCGGCGAACCGGTCGAGTTCGCGGACGGTCGCCGCGCTGGGCGCGACGGTCGCCCGGGCGAGACGGCGGGCCAGTCGCGTCCACGCGCGGAAGAACCGCACCTTGAGCGTCGAGTGCGCGGCCGGGTCGCTGAAGAAGGTCGCGTCGTGCAGGGTGACGACGGTCCGGGAGGCCCGGATCACCGGGAACGTGTAGTGCGGGCTGTGCAGGACCGCGGCTCCCACCCGCCGGGTCAGGGCGACCAGGCCGGTCTGCTCCCACACGAGGCGCAGCGGCCGGGAGGCGGTCCAGCCCGGAGCGGCGTGGTACCGGTGTCCCGGGGCCAGGCCGCGGAGCCACTCGACGTCGCCCGGCTTCGCCACCACGTCGACGTGCTCGCCGAGTTCGTCGAGCCCGGCCAGGAGCCCGGAGATGTACCGGGCCACGCCGCCGCGGTTCGGTGGGATCGACGTGGCGTCGACCAGCACCGGGAGTCCGCCCAACGTCAGCCCTTGACCTGGCGCTCGGTGGTCTTCGTCCAGGCGATCCCCGACTGCGTGTCCTCGTCGACCACGACGAAGCGGGCGGCCTCGCGCTCCATGACGATGTGCTCGCCGTTCGTCTTCGCCAGGAACACGTGCACGAAGTACTGGCCACCGCCCAGGCGCAGGTCACTGAGGTGCCACTCGACCGTCGCCGTCCCACGGAGCGGGTCGTGCCGGACCTGGGTCTGGCGGCTGTCGATGCCGAAGGCCGGGTTGCCGAGGTGGTTCTCGATCTTGATGCCGGCACGCCACTCGGGCAGGACGTCCTTGTGCGAGAACGTCGCGCGGATGACGAGGTCGTCGCCGTGGTGGTGCTCGGCGCCGGGGGCACGGCCCGGGATCGAGAGCTCGACGTGCTCGACCTTGCCGGGGTTCGCGTCCGCTTCCGGGTGCGCGGCCTCGGCCTCGGCGATGCGGCGGCCCTCGAGGATCTCGCGGAAGTTCTTCACCGCCAGGCGCGCGGAGCCCTGGAACTTCACCTCGCCGTGGTGCAGCACGACGGCGGAGTCGCAGAGTTCCTGCACCTGTCCCAGGGAGTGCGACACCAGGATGATCGTGCGACCCTGCGCCTGGAACTCGCGGATCTTGTCGAGGCACTTCTTCTGGAACTGCTCGTCACCGACGGCCAGGACCTCGTCCACGAGCAGGACGTCCGGGTCGGTGTTGATCGCGACCGCGAAGGCGAGTCGGACGTACATGCCGGATGAGTAGAACTTCACCTGGGTGTCGATGAAGTCGCCGATGCCGGAGAACTGCAGGATGTCGTCGAAGCGTGCCTCGGTCTCCTCCTGCGTCTGGCCGAGGATCGCGGCGTTCAGGTACACGTTCTCGCGACCGGTCAGGTCGGGGTGGAAGCCGGCGCCGAGCTCGATGAGCGCGGCCAGGCGACCGCGCCGCTCGACGGACCCGGTGGTCGGTTCGAGGATGCCGCCGATGGTCTTCAGCAGCGTCGACTTGCCGGAGCCGTTCGGGCCGAGCAGGCCGATCGTCGTGCCGGCCGGGATGTCCAGGCTGATGTCCTTGAGCGCCCAGAAGTCCTCGCTGTGGCGGCGTCCGGCGCGACCGAGCGTGACGATGCGCTCTTTGAGGGAGTTGTCCTTGCGGATCGTGAAGCGCTTCGAGACGTTCTTCACCGTGACCACGGCGGGGGCGTCCGAGAACGGGGAGCGGGTCTCCTGCGTCAGGTTGGCGTCGATGGTCATCGGATCAGATCTCCTGGGCGAAGTTGCCCTGCAGCTTGGCGAACACACGCTGGCACAGCAGCAGCGCGACGAGGCCGACGAGCCCGGCGACGCACAGGCGCAGCAGCAGGTGTGCCGGGTACTCCGAGTCGGGGCCCGCGGTCCAGAAGGCCCGGTGGATGCCGAGCACGGCCAGCGTGATGGGGTTGGACGTGTAGAGCGTGAGGAGCCACTCCGGTGCCCGCGTCGCGACCATCTGCCAGGCGTAGACGATGGGGGAGCCCCACATCAGCAGGAGCACCAGGACCTCGACCAGGTACTGCATGTCGCGCAGGTACACGTTCGCCGCGGCGAGCAGCAGTGCGAACGCGGTGGCCCAGATCAGGATCACCAGGGTCGCGGGGAAGAAGTAGAGCAGGTCGAGCCGCACCCAGGCGAAGCCGCTCTGCAGGATCGCGGCGGCGAGGAGCACGACGAGCTGGACGCCGAAGTTGAACAGCGCCGCGCCCACGCTCGCCAGCGGGTAGATCTCACGCGGCAGGTAGATCTTCTTGATCAGCCCGCCGTTCGAGACGATCGACGCCGTCCCGGACGCGACGATCTCGCTGAACAGGCCGTAGAGCGTCAGACCCGAGAACACGTAGATCGCGAACTCGGGGATGTTGCGGGACGCGCCGAGGATCTGGCCCAGGACGAAGTAGTAGATCGCGAGCTGCACGAGCGGACGGATCAGCGTCCATGCGAAGCCGAGCGCGCTGTCCTTGTACCGGGACTTCAGGTCACGACGGATCAGCAGGTCGAGCAGCTGCCGGTGCGCGAAGACCTCTCGGATCGACCCGATGACGGCGGTGGCCGGGCGACCGGCCGGGATCATCCGCTCCTGGCGGAGCCGATCGAACCGCTCGGTGACGATGTTGCTCAAGGTGTTTCCTCACATTCGACGCGGGCGACGGACAACTGTACATCGGCGGCCACAGGGGGTCGCCGGACGTCAGCGCCCGTTCTTGCTCTCCCGCATGATGCGCACACGGTTCTGGACCTTGTCCCGGAGCCCGGTCACGCCGTTCTCGCGGAGGTACCAGGTGGCCAGGCGCACGTCGCGCGAGATGCCGTGCCGGCTGTTCGCGATCTGGTGGAACTGGAGCTCGCGCTGCCGGGCCGGGCTCAGCTGCACGCGCGGGCGTCCGGCCGCGGCGACGGAGCCGGCCGGGACCGCTGCTTCGTGGGCGCGGTCGGCGGCGACGTGCGGGTCCTTGCAGAACTCGACGAGGGGTTCGAGCGCCCGCTCCCACGTGAAGTCGGACCGGACGCGGCTCACGGCGTCGCGGGCGGCCTGGGCGGCCTCGGGGTCGTACAGCATCGACTCGAGCGCAGCGGCGAGTCCGTCGACGTCGCGCTCCTTGACCGCGACGCCCATGCCCTCGGCCGCCACCAGGTCGCCGAAGCTGTCGCCGTCGGTGGTGACGATCGGCAGGTTCGCCCACATGTAGTCGAGGATGCGGGTGCGGAACGAGAACGTCGTCTCGATGTGCGCGAAGTGCGTCGAGACGCCGGCGTCGGCCTCGAGCAGGTAGTTCTGGCGGTCGTCGAGGGCGACCCACTGCTCGTTGAAGAACACGTGCTTGTTCGTCAGACCGAGCTGGTCGCTGAGACGGCGGGTCTCGGACACGATCGCCATCTCCGGCACGTCCGGGTTCGGGTGCGCGACGCCGAGGAAGAACAGGCGGATGTCGTCGTGCGTCTCGGCGACCTTGGCGATCGCGCGCACCAGCGACGGGGTGTCGAACCAGTTGTAGATGCCGCCGCCCCAGATGACGACCTTGTCGTCCTCGCCGATGCCGGGCGTGACGCCGCGGATGGCCTTGCGCTCGTGCGCCGGCGGGGTGGAGTCCATGCCGAACGGTGCGATGGCGATGAGCTTCTTCAGGTTGTCGTCGGCCAGGTAGTTGTCCGGGTTGATCCGACCGACCCCGGCGAGCTGTCCCAGCCAGAAGAGCCGCTGCCGCTCGGAGGCACAGAGGAAGAAGTCGCCGCGTTCGAGCTGGCGGTTGATCACCTCGGTCGTGCTGGTCACCTGGTTGCGCCAGCCGACGTCGCCGTTGTCGCGCGCCTGCTCGAGCTGCTCGAGGTGCATCGGGTCGTACAGGTCGACGACCATGACCTTGTTCGAGTTCTGCAGGGTCTGGAAGTGGTGGAGCGCGTAGCCCTGGAAGAAGATGACGTCGGCCCACTCCTCGTGCTCCCGCATGGCGCGCTCGTGCTGGAGCGGGACGCGGGACACCTCGAAGCGGTCGGTCTTGCGGTTCGCGACGTTCCAGGTCACCAGGCGGACGTCGTTGTGCTCGCTGAGGGCCTCGGCGATCTTCCACGCCCGCATGCCCGGGCCGGCCATCTTGGCGCCCAGGGCGTCGCCGGTGATGACGAGCACGCGGGTGCGGTGCATCGGCTGCTCGACGTCGAACGCCTCGATGATGGCCTGGTAGCCCTCGAGGAAGTAGCCGTCCTCGAACAGCGGCTTGAAGGCGTCGCCGAACAGACGGAAGACCTCTTTGTCGGTCTTGACGCGCTGCCCCTGGATGCGTCGCCGTTCCTCCGACAGGCGGGGGAGGTCGGAGACGAACTGATCGAGCGCGTACAGCCCGGCCACCGCCTCCTTCGACATCGGGGTGGTCGGGTCGAACTCGTCCGGGGCGCCGGTGAAGCGACGGATGTCGAACTCCTCCGAGTCCCGGCCGCTCTTCGCCACCGCGCGGCGGGCGAGCAGGGCGAGGGCGGCGGGCAGGAAGACGCCGAGGTTCTCGTCGGAGAGGTTCTTGTAGAGCAGGTGCAGGGCGTTCCGCTCGAGCAGGTACATCTCGCGGTGGTCGCCGAACGACTTCATCGAGCCGTGGTGCTTGTGGTAGACGACCGACCGCGGTGCGAACCGGACGCGGTAGCCGAGCAGGTTGAGGCGCCAGCCGAGGTCCACGTCGTCGTAGAACATGAACAGGCCCTCGTCGAAGCCACCGACCTCGAGGAAGACGTCGCGGCGGACGAACAGCGCCGAGCCGGTGCCGAACAGCAGGTCCTGCGGCTCGTCGAAGCGGCCGTCGTCGAGCTCGGCGATGTGGTTCTTGTAGCCCATGCCGAACCAGCTGAGGCCGGACTCGACGAAGTCGATCGTCTTGCCCTCCCAGTCGAGGACCTTGCTGGCGACGGCTGCGACGCGGGGGCTCGGGGCGAACCCGGCGATGCCCTCCTTCACCCAGTTGACGTCCGGCTTGGCGTCGTTGTTGAGGAAGGCGACGACGTCACCGCTCGCCTCACGTGCACCGAGGTTGCTGCCGCCGGTGAAGCCGAGGTTCTCGGCCGACACGATGATCTTCACGTTCGACTGGGCACCGAGCGCGGCCCGGAGCCGCTGTTCGCTGTCGTCGCCGGAGCCGTTCTCGACGACGACGATCTCGAGGCGGTCCGCCGGCCAGTCGACTTCGCTGAGGCGGGCGATGCACTCGAGCGTGTCGTCCGTCCCTCGGAAGTTGATGACGACGACGGACACGCGGGGCGCGGAGGTGGACACGGAACGGACTCCATACGTCGGCTGGCGAAGGTGCCTGCGGAAGGCGGGTACGACTATACCGACGCGATCTCCGGACACCCCTGACCCGGAAGAGGCGAGATGGGAGACTGACGCCGTGGACGTCTCCGTGGTCATCATCGACTGGCACCAGCCCGAGCTCACCCGCCGGGCCGTCGAGTCCGTGCTCTCCCAGCGGGTCGACGCGTCGGTCGAGGTGGTGCTCGTCGTCAACGAGGCCGACGACGCCACGGTCGCCGCGTACCGCGCGGACCTGCCGGACGTCGTCGTGGTGCCGGAGCCCACCAACTCCGGGTTCGCCGGTGGTGTCGTCCGGGGGATCGCCGCCTCCTCGGGCGAGGTCGTCGTGCTCCTCAACAACGACGCGGTGGCCGACCACGGGTTCCTCGACCGCGGACTCGCCGTCCTCGCGGCGGGCGGGCCACGGGTCGCGGCAGTCGCCGCCACGGTGGTCCTCGAAGGACGGTTCGCCCCGGTCCCCGCCGGTGACCCGCGGTCCGCGGACGACCTCGTCGCACCCGACGGTCGACGCTGGCGACGCGCGGAGGTCGGTCAGACCCTGGTGAACGGCACGGGCGTCGTGCTGGACCGCTCCGGCAACGGTCGCGACCGCGACTGGCTCCGCCCGCTCGACGACGGGCCCGAGGCCACGCCGCTGTTCGGCTTCTCCGGCGGTGCGGCGTTCCTCCGTCGCGAGCCCCTCGACGAGGTCGGCGGTTTCGACCCGTCCCTCTTCATGTACTACGAGGACCTCGACGTCGCGTGGCGCCTCCGCCTCGCCGGCTACGAGGTCCGGCACGCCCCCGACGCGGTCGTCGTGCACCGGCACGCGGCCAGCTCCGGCAGTGACTCACCCCTGGTCCGCTCGCAGAGTATGCGGAACCGTCTGGCCGTCGTGCTGCGGAACGCCTCGGCCGGGTTCGCCCTGCGGGTCGTGGTCCGGACCGCGGGTCGCCTGGTCAGGGACCTGCTGCGGCCGTCGTCGGCGCAGCTCACGCCGGCCGCGTGGTGGCGGCTCTGCCGGGAGGCTCCTGCCGTCCTCCGCCACGCCCGTCGCGCCCGGCGCGGCGACGGCGTGGGTGCGGCGGTCCGTCGCCGGGTCGAGGCGTCACTCGAGTCGACTGCCTGAACCGATGCTCAGGCGTGCCGGACGCTGGCGGCCGCGGTCCGGAGCGGACGCGACGGGCGTGAGTCGGGCCTCCCGTTCGGGGGCAGGACTGGGGGCTGTGTGATCACTGTGATCCAGGTAGCCTGATGTGACCCGTGTGCACCGGCCGTTCGTCAGGGGTCGACCGACTGCGCAGAGCGCATCGCGCACGCCACCCAACCCCGTCGACGCCAACGGAAGGCCCCACGACGTGAAGAAGGTCGTCGCCATCATCGCGAGCATGCTCGCGCTCGCGAGTGTGCTGGTCGGTTTCCAGCTGTCCGGTCCGAACACCGCCCAGGACTCCGCGTCCGCGGTGACGGGATCGTCGTTCTCGGCGGGCAACATCATCTCGGACGCCAACTTCTACGACGGCGCCTCGATGAGCGCCGCGCAGATCCAGTCGTTCCTCACGACCCAGGTCGGCACCTGTGCGTCGAGTTCCTGCCTCAGCAACGGGAGGTTCAGCATGAACTCCCGCGGCAGCGACCCGATGTGCCGCGCCGTCACCGGGGGGTCGAACCTCTCGGCCGCGGTGATGATCTCCCGCGTCGCTGCCGCCTGCTCGATCAGCCCGAAGGTCATCCTCGTGACGCTCCAGAAGGAGCAGACCCTGGTCAGCGGCGCCACCGCGCGCAACCCCTCCGCCTCCCGGCTCGAGCGCGCGATGGGCTACGCCTGCCCCGACAACGTCGGCGGCCACTGCGACCCGGCCTACGCCGGCGTCGGCAACCAGGTCTACTGGTCCGCGTGGCAGTGGAAGCGCTACGGCAACCCCGCCGGCACCAGCAACTACTTCACCTGGTTCAACCCGGGCGTGCGCCAGATCCAGTACAACGTGCCGACCTCCTGCGGCACCAAGTCGGTCTCGGTCCAGAACAAGGCGACCGCCGCGCTGTACTACTACACGCCGTACACCCCGAACACGGCCGCGCTGAACAACCTCTACGGCACGGGTGACTCGTGCTCGGCGTACGGCAACCGCAACTTCTGGCGGATGTACACGGACTGGTTCGGCTCGCCGACCTCGAACGCCCAGCCCCAGGGGCGCCTGGACGGCGTCACCGGTGGCGCCGAGAGCGTCACCGTCAACGGTTGGGCGATCGACCCGACCGACAAGGCCTCGACCAAGGTCGACGTGACCGTGGACTCCACCGTCACCCGGATCACCGCATCGGCGTCCCGCCCGGACATCGGCCGGGCACACCCCGGCTTCGGCAACGCGCACGGCTTCAAGTCCAGCATCGCGGCCGCGCCGGGCTCCCGGAAGGTCTGTGTCACGGCGCTCGGGACCGACGGCCTGCGCAGCCAGAGCCTCGGCTGCAAGACCGTCACCGTCATCAAGGCGGCCCCGTTCGGTGCCGTCAACGGCGTCACCGCGGTCCCCGGCGGCCTGCGGGTCAACGGCTGGACGATCGACCCGGACAAGAAGTCGACGTCGATCAAGGCCCGCATCGCGGTCGACGGCAAGGCCACCACGGTGACCGCGTCGGCGTCGCGGTCCGACGTCTCCCGCGCCTACCCGGGTGCCGGGGCGAAGCACGGCTTCGACGTCACGGTCCCCGCGGCCGGCGGGACGCGCTCGGTCTGCGTCACCGGTGTGAACGTCGGACCCGGTGCCGACAAGCTCCTCGCCGCGTGCCGCTCGGTGCGCGTTCCGGGCTCGACCCCGACCGGCTCGGTCGACTCGATGACCCCGACCGCCGCGGGCATCGCGATCCGTGGCTGGACGGTCGACGGTGACGTCACCAGCCCGATCTCCGTGGACGTCTACGTCGACGGTGTCGGACGCCGGATCAGCGCGAACCAGAGCCGCTCGGACATCGCGAAGGTGTTCCCGGTCTACGGCGCAGCGCACGGGTTCTCGACCACCGTCGCCGCGAAGCGAGGTTCCCACAAGGTGTGCGTCTACGCGATCAACGCCGGCGCGGGCACGACGAACCCGGCGCTCAAGTGCGCGACGGTCCAGGTCGGCTCCGCCCCGGTGGGTGCGTTCGACAGCGCCACCGCGGTCAGCGGCGGCATCGCCGTGTCCGGTTGGGCCTGGGACGCCGACACCACGGCGCTCATCCCGGTCGACGTGACCGTCGACGGCAAGGCCACCCGCGTCCAGACCGGCGCCGTCCGCGCCGACGTGGCACGCGCCCACCCGACCGCGGGACGCCTGCGTGGGTGGACGACGACGATCACGGCCACCGCCGGGACGCACCAGGTGTGCGCCACGGCGGTGGACGCCTCCGGGTCGTCTGGCACCGCGCTCGGCTGCAAGTCGGTCGTCGTCCGCTGAGCCGTCCGACGCTCCGTGTCACCGTGCCCGTCCGCTCCTGCGGGCGGGCACGGCTGTTCCTCCGACCACCGTGAATCGCGACCGGACATCGTGTCTGGCGATCGGACCGAGTCTGGCGACCGCGCTGTGTCCGGCGATCCGGACGCTGTGTCTCCGATCAGACACCCCGGCCCCTCGGGACGGCAACCGGGCCGCGACACCGTACGATGTCGCGAGGTCGGACGGCAGCGTCCGGTGCGCCGGACCGATGAGGGGCCCGGCATCCGGGCGGGTGACGTCCGTGCTCGTCCGAGACCGTAGAGAGAACCATGGCTGAATCCGTTTCCCCCCGCACGCTCGTCATCGTCCCGACCTACAACGAGGCCGAGAACGTGACGGACATCCTGGACCGCGTGCTCGGCGTGGTGCCGGAGGCGCACGTGCTCGTGGTGGACGACGGCAGCCCGGACGGCACCGGCGACCTGGTGGCCGCCCGCGCGACCGACGACGACCGCGTGCACCTGCTGCGCCGGTCCGGCAAGCTCGGTCTCGGCACCGCCTACGTCGCGGGGTTCCGCTGGGGACTGGAGCGCGGGTACGAGTTCCTCGTCGAGATGGACGCAGACGGGTCGCACCCGGCGGACCGGTTGCCGGCGCTGATCGCGGCCGTGGCGGACGCGGACCCGGCCGACGGGGTCATGCTGTCGATCGGGTCGCGGTGGACCGCCGGTGGGTCGGTGGTCGACTGGCCGAAGCACCGTGAACTGCTGAGCCGTGGCGGCAACGCCTACGCGCGGATCATGCTCGGGTTGAACGTGCACGACATCACCGCAGGCTTCCGCGTGTACCGCGCCGACGCGATCGCGCGGATGGCGCTGGACGAGATCGACTCGAAGGGCTACTGCTTCCAGGTCGACATGACGCTGCGGGTGCACGACCTGGGCGGCACGATCGTGGAGGTCCCGATCCGGTTCCGCGACCGGGTGCACGGGGTGTCGAAGATGAGCCAGGCGATCGTGGTCGAAGCGATGCTCCGCACGACGCAGTGGGGCCTGCAGCGCCGGTTCGGGCGCGGGTCCCGTCGGCGCTGACCTGCTCTGACCCACTCTGGCCTGCAGTGCGCGAGCCTGCGGGTTCGCTCACCCGGGTGGTGCTCCGACATCATGTCGCCATGAGCTCCCTCGTCGCCGAGCCGGCCGGGCCCGCCGATCGCTTCGCCGCACTGTCGCGGGCCGCCCGGCGCAGTCGAGGTGCCCTCCTCCCGCTGCTCGTCGGGGCCGTCGCGACCGGGCTCGCCTGGTTCCGACTCCTGCCCGGCGCGCGGAACACGCTGTGGGCCGAAGACGCCGCGGTGTTCCTCACCCAGCGCTTGCACTCCGGGCCGTTCGTGTCGCTGGTGCTGCCGTACGACGGCTACCAGCAGCTCGTCCCGCGCCTGCTGACCGACCTCGCGACCGCCGTGCCGGTCCCGGACTACGCCCGGATGGTCACGCTGCTCTGCTGCCTCGTCGTGGGCCTCGCCGCCGCGGGGGCGGCCGTCTGGACCCGGGAGGCGCTGCAGCACCCCGCCACGCGGGTCCTGTTCGCCCTGGTGCCGGTGCTGACCCCGGTCGTCGCCTTCGAGGTCCTCGGCAACACCGCGAACCTGCACTCGTTCCTGCTGTTCCTCGTCCCGCTGCTGCTGCTCGTCCGGCCGAGCAGCACCCGCGGCGCGCTGCTGCCGGCGCTCGTCGCGTTCGTCGTCGCGATGAGTGAGATCCAGGCGCTGTTCTTCGTCCCGATGCTGCTGCTCGGGGTCCGGCACCGGCGGTCGTGGCCGATCGGCGGGGCGCTGCTCCTCGGCCTCGTGGTCCAGCTGTCCACGGCCGTGCTGGTGCCGCGCGTCCGCGTCCCGGTGGCCCAGCAGCCCCTCGACGTCGTCCGCGGGTGGTTCCTCGAACCCCTGCTCAGCATCGTCTGGCCGCGGGTCGGGCCCGCGGTCACCCGGCTCGTGCAGGTCGGGCCGGTGCTGCTCGTCGTCCTGGCCCTCGCCGTCGCCGCCGCCGTGGTGGTCGCGCTGTGGGGCCGGTGGCGGCGCGACGACGGACTCTGCACGCTCCGGACCCTGACGGTCGCGCTCGTGGTCGCCTCACCGCTGGTGTGGTGCGTCGCCCTGGCGGTGAACCCCACGCCACGGATCGACTTCACGCACCACGGCGTCGAGCTGCTCGCGGCCGCCGGCTACCTGCGGTACGCGGCCGTGCCGTCGATGTTCGTCCTGGGCGTCG
Source organism: Curtobacterium sp. APC 4022 (assembly GCF_030407555.1). Lineage (NCBI taxonomy): Bacteria > Bacillati > Actinomycetota > Actinomycetes > Micrococcales > Microbacteriaceae > Curtobacterium > Curtobacterium sp. APC 4022. Next base: position 23,965 of record NZ_JASDDD010000027.1, on the reverse strand, counting down.
TCGTCCTCGCCGCCGAGCGCCTCCTGCGGGTGCGGCGCCGTGCGGCGACGGCTGCCGGTGTGGTGGTCCTGGCACTGCTCGTCGGGCTGCTCGGATGGCGCGCGCTGCCGGGCGAGAGCGCTCGCACGGGGGCGCCGAGCTGGTCGGCCGAGTACCGCGCCGCCCGTCGGCACTGCGCCGAGGGGGCGACGGAGTACCGGTTCGACCAGGCACCGCAGGGGTGGAACGTGACGCTCGGGTGCGCCACCGTCCGGCGGGGTGCGTTCCCGACCACCGAGCGCTGACGCACCCGACGTCGACCGGTCAGACGCAGCTGACGTTCCGGTCGATCCCGCCCGCGACGTACTGCGTCATGACGACCTTGCCGCCGCCGGTCAGCGGGGAACCGGAGCACGCTCGCTGTGCGACGGCCGGCGACGACGCCCCGGTGGCGACCCAGCTCGGCAGACGGTACAGGGAGCTCGAGGACGGGACCGGACCTGTCACGAGCCCGAGCTGGTAGCTGGTGGAGTAGAGACCGACCTGCGCGCCGATCCCCGAGAAGTACGCGGTCATCCCCTCGAGGTCCGCGCGGTTCTGCGCCGTGTCGGTCTGCCAGGTGCCACCTGTGGGGCCGCCGATCTCGACGTCGAGCCACCACCGGTACGCGGACGGCGACGTGATGCCACGGGAGGTCGCGTCTTCGTAGGCCCGGGTGTAGCCGTAGACGTACGAGCAGGGCTTGTCGAACCCGCCCGTACAGGTGCCGTAGGGGTTCCGCACGGTCGGACCGCCGGGGATGGTGTTGCTCCTCGGCCAGACGCTGGCCTTGCTGCCGGGGTTCGCGGTGTTCACGTAGAGCTGCACCTTCGGCTGGCTGGTGCCGCCACGGGATGCGGCGGCCCACGCCAGCTCGGGGGCGAGGCAGCTGTTCGTCTGGTTCGCCAGTCCGCCGTTGACGCCGACGACGCCGAACGCCTGGTCCGACGGGACCGAGCCGGAGATGGCGGCGGAGCCCTGCGCGACACACTGCGGCGAGGAGATGTCCGCGCCGAAGCCCGACCCGGAACTGCCGTCGAGGAAGTACCCGGAGACGTCGACGAACACGGTCGCGGTGCCGGCGCTCACCTTCGCCTGCACCCGGCGGTCGACGCTGCTGCCGACGACCTTGGGCATGGTCAGGGCCGAGATCTCCTGCCCGCGGACGTGGTCCTGGGTCGCGACACGGGCGTCCTGGCCCGACGGCGTGACGCGGAGGTAGCCGGTCGCGGTCGGGGCCGAGACCTCGACGTTCGCGACGACGGCGGTCGCGGTGCCCGGGACGCCGGCGGTCCCGGTGACCCGGACGGTCCGGGGCGTGGTGGACACCGCGGTGGTGGCGACGCGGACGGTGTCGACCGGCACGAAGACGGAGCCGGTGGTGGACGGGGAGTAGTACCCGACGACGTCCATGAACACCGTCGCGGTGCCCCGCGAGACCTTCACCTGCGCGGCGCCACCGGTGAGCCCCACCACGACGAGGTTCGACACGGCGGTCCCACGCTGGTAGACCTGCGCGGCGACCGAGGGGTCCTTGCCCGCAGCGGTGACCCGGACGTACCCGTCGGCGGTCTGCTGCTCGACGGCGACGTTCACGGCCACCGCGGTGGCGTTCGACGGCACGCCGCCGGTGCCGGCGAGCGGGACCCGGACGGGGCTCGTGCCCACCTTCGACCCCGCGAACACCCGCGCCGCGTCGACCGGCGTGTACGTCGACCCCGCTCCGGAGCCGTAGTACCCCGAGACGTCGAAGTGCACGGTCGCGGACCCGGCCGAGAGCTTCGTCTGCACCTTGCCGCCGGTCAACTTGACGGTGGTGAGGTTCGAGATGGTCTGGCCGGCCCGGAACTCCTGGGTGGCGACGCTGGGGTCGGACCCGGCGGGCGTGACCCGGACGTACCCGGCACGGGTGGGGACGTCGACCTCGACGTTGAGGACGACCGCCGTCGCACCGGCCGGGACGCCGTTCCGCCCGGCGATCGTGACGACCTTCGGGGTCGTGCCGACCGTGCCGCTGAACGCGCGCGCGGTGGCGACGGGGAAGTAGCGGCCGGTGGTCGGTGCGGCGGCCTCGGCCGCTCCGGGAGCGACGACCACGAGGCCGGTGACGACGAGGACGATGCCCAGGCCGAGGACGAACAGGTGGTGCAGGCGCGACATCGCGTTCCTCCGGGTCGACGGCCGTCCCCCTGACGACCTGGCTGGCCTCGCGGCCACGAGCAGCTTAGGGGCGCTCGAGCCGTCGGCGCCAGGACCGCCGACGAGCGGACACGACCAGCACGGTCACGAACACCATCAGTCCGGCCCCGTGCAGCAGGGTGCTCTCGGCGGCGCTGGTCACCCCGAGCAGCACGAGGACCGCGGCGGGCCAGACGTAGGCCACGCCCGGGTACGTCGTGGCGGTGACCCAGGCGCGGGCGAACGCGAGCAGGGCCGCGGCGACCAGCAGCAGCATGCCCGCCAACCCGACCTGCAGCCATGCGTCCACGACGACGTCGAGGCCCGATGTGAACCGGACGCCGGCCGGGTCCACGAAGGTGACGTAGGGGACGACGGGTTCGCTCGGCCACGACCCGACCCAGCCCCAGCCCTGCACCGGGTGCTGTTCGATGAAGTCGCGGATCTGGGACCAGAGCGCCAGCCGGGTGGACGTCCCACCGGCGGCCCCTATCTCGGGCAGGACCCGGTTCCGGGCGACCACCAGGACCGTCCCGATGGCGAGGACGAACACCCCGAGGACGGTGTTGATGACCGGGCGGGACGTGGCCGGTGCCCGCCGGAGGGACCACATCGCCAGGGCGGCGACGGTGAGGGCGATCATCGCGAGCCCGGTGATGGGGGACTGCACGAGCATCAGTGTGACGACGGCCAGGGCGGTGGAGCCGATCGCGCGCCAGTGCGGCACGGATCGGGTGAGGTACTCGACGACGAAGGTCACGAGTGCCGTCGCGGCGATGAAGCCCATCACGTTGCGGGTGCCGCCGATGCCCTGGATCGGGCCGCCGTACGCGATGTCGCCGTGGATGCCGAACGCGGGGAACGGGACGTCGATGACCAGGCCGGAGAGGACCTCCAGGGCGAGCGCGACCACCAGCAGGATCCGGAACGCGTCGCCGCACGCCCGGATGACCTGCACGAGGTCGCGGCCGAGTGCCAGGTAGAGCCCGAGCCCGACGAAGCCGAGCGTCTCGGCGAACCCGCGGAGGGCGACCCAGGAGTACTCGCTCCACAGCACGCTGAGCCCGCAGTACCCGATGAAGGCGAGCAGGGACAGCGGCAGCACGCCGTGCCACTCGATGCGGTAGCGCTGCCCGAGCAGGCTGAGCCCGGCGAGGACGACGAGCGTGACCAGGACGGCCCAGGTGCCGGCGCTCCCGACGAGCACCCGCACCGTCGGCTCGCCGAAGGCGAAGAGGACGATCGCGGTCGCCAGCGCCTGACTGAACCGTCCGCCGGCCGAGAACCCGATCCACGCGGACAGGTACCGGCGCGCGAGGGTGAGTCGCGTCGTCCGGGCATCCGTCATCCGTCCATGATGACGCAACCCGCGGGGAGGGTCCGACGCATCGCGGTGCGTCGATATCGCGGATCGTCGTCATCGCACTACCGTCGAGCGCGATGGGACACACGCGGCGGGGCCGGGAGACCGCACTCGCCGCGACGGTCACGGCGCTGCTGGTGGGTGCGCTCGCCGCCGCGACCGCGTGGCTGCGGCTCGGACCGGTCGCCCGCGGCACCGCCTGGGCCGAGGACGGCGGGGTCTTCCTCCGCGAGCACCTGGCACTCGGACCGGTCGCGAGCCTGGTCCACCCGTACGCCGGGTACCTGCACCTGGTCCCGCGGCTGGTCGTGGACCTGGCGCTGTCGTTCCCGGTCGCGGACTACGCCCTCGTGGTCTCCGCGACCTCGTGCCTGCTCGCCGGTGCGGTCTGCGCGGCGGTGTTCCTGCTGGCGCGCGACGTCGTGCCGTCGTGGCCGCTCCGGCTCGTGCTCGCCGTGGTCCCGGTCGTCCTGCCCACCGCGCCGTGGGAGGTCTCCGGCAACGCGGCGAACCTGCACACCTTCGCGCTGTTCCTCACGCCCTGGCTGCTCGCCTACCGGAGCCGGACCTGGTGGGGTGCCGCGGGTCTCGCCGTGGTCACCGTCCTCGCCCTCGGCACCGAGGTGCAGGCCGTCCTCTTCCTCCCGCTCCTCGTCCTGGCCTGGCTGCCGACGCGGACGCCGTACCCCTCGGGCCCACTGGCCGTCGTGCAGCCACGCCGCCTCGTGCCCCTGCCCGTGACCCTGGCTGCCCTCGCCACGGGGACCGCGCAGGTCGTGACGGCGCTCACCACCACCCGGGTCGCCCGCCCGGGTGACCCCACCGCCGCCGACGTCGTCGCCGGCTGGCTGCTGCAGACCGTCGGCGGGCTCTGGGACGCGGACCTGACGGCGGTGGCCGGCACGGTCGTCGACCACGGGTGGTGGGTGCTCGTGGTGCCCGCCGTCCTCGTGCTCGTCGTCGTCCTCCTCGGCAGCGTCGTCGCGCTGCGCAGTGGCCGCTGGCGGGCCGCGGTGCTCGCCGTGTCGCTGCTGGTCGGCGCCGGCGTGGTCTGGACCGCGGCGCTCCTGGCGAACCGTTCGGCCGACGGCCGGTGGTCGACGGCCCCGCCGACGGCGCTGGTCACCGCCACGCCCTCCCGGTACGCGGCCGCCGCCGGCATGCTCCTCACCGCGGCCGTCGTTGTGGCCGCCGCCGTCCTGGTCGAGCGTGTGGTCACGTCGGGCCGCAGCGGACGTCGCCTGGTGGGGCGGACCTCCCGGTCTGGAGGCGCGGCACACGTCGTCCGGTCGGCCGTCGGCTGGTGCGTGGTCGCGGTCCTGGTGACGACGTGTGTGGCGAACGCGTCCACCGTCACGCGCCGGGACGCCGGACCGGAGTGGCAGCCGCAGTTCCGTGACGCGGTCGCGACCTGCCGGGCGGACCCACGGGCCGTGCTCGACGTCCGCACGGCCCCGTGGACCGCAGTGGTGCCGTGTAGCCTCGTGCTCCGCGACCGCTGAGTCCGGCACAAGGTCGCGACGTCGCTCGTCGGCCCGTCGGCTCGTCCGGGCAGCCGGGCAGCCGGTCAGTCGGTCGGGCGGGTGGCCCGGCGGTTCAGGGGTTCGCCGCCCACCGGAACGCGCGCTTCGCGATCGGCGTGCGTGGGCCGTCGCCGACCGACGGGGGCTCCTCGGTGACCAGGACGATGCGTGACTTGATCGCGAGCAGGGCGAACAGCACCCAGTTGCCCTGGTAGAGCAGCCGCGACTCCGCGATCGCCTGCACCAGCAGGGCGACGACGACCAGCAGCGGGAACAGCCCGACCGCGTCGAAGGGCCGCGGCGCCAGGTCGGGGCCGAAGCCGACGCGGGTGGCGCCCGCCCAGGAACGGCTGAGCGTCGTCACGACGTAGACGGCGAAGAGCACGAGACCGACGAGCCCGGTCTGCATCCAGACGTCGAGCGCCGCGTCGTGCGCCTGCAGGTAGGTGACGCCGTTGCGCGGCGCGAGGTGCGCGAGCAGGGGGATGTCCGGCCACCAGTAGCCGATCCAGCCGAACCCGAGGACCGGGTGCTGCTCGATGAGCCCCCAGACGGCTTTCCAGATCGTCCCGCGACCCGTGAGGTCGGAGGACCGACCCAGCACGGCGACCAGGGAGTCCTTCGCGAGCACCACCCCGACGACCACGACCACCAGACCGAGGGCGATCGCCCCGTACCGCGGCGCCCGGCGCTCGGTCGGGACCCGACGCATCCCGAGCGCGAGCGCCAGGACCACGAGCACGACGAACGCGGCGACGAGCACGGTGCTCGAACGGGTCAGCGCGGTCACCAGCACGGCGACGACGAGCCAGCCGATCGCCCGCATCCGGCGCATCCGGCCCTCGGCGAGCTGTACGGCCACGACGATCGCCGCGAGCAGGGCGACCATCGCCAGCAGGTTCGCGTTGCCCGGCAGCCCCTGGATGCGACCACCGGTGAAGAGCTCGGCCCGCGAGAAGTAGAACGCGTCCGGGATGTCCCGGTCGCCGTAGTCCGTCCAGATCGGAGCGATCGGGTGCCGGACGACGACGGCGACGACGGCCTCGAACAGCAGGGACAGCCCGAGCACCCAGCGGAACGCCAGGCTCATCGCGTCGAGGATCCGCCGCCAGGTCAGGGTCGAGGCGATCGCGAAGGCGACCAGCGCGCACAGCACCTGCGCCACGGTGCTCGCCAGCGTCGCCGGCCGCCAGTGCGACCAGAGCACGGAGACCAGGCACCAGGCCAGGAAGAGCCAGAGCGCGCGCGGCGTGCGCGTCAACGGCGGACGCGCCCGGACCACGACGCTGACACCCCAGGCGCCCTCGAGCGCCCAGACCGCCGCGGCACCCCACCACGTGATCGTGTTCGGGACGGCGTCGCCCGCCGACAGCGTCAGCAGGACCGTGGCGGCGAGGGCGAAGGCCTCTCGTTCGGGCACGGAGCCGCGCGCCAGTGGCCAGGTGTTCGTCACGGAGGACAGGTTAGTGCCGCGCATCGCCGGATACGCTCGACCCATGTTCCTCGGCATCACGAACACCCCGCGCGACTACGCCTGGGGGTCCGTCTCCGCGATCCCCGAACTGCTCGGACGGACCGTCACCGGCGTCCCGCAGGCCGAACTCTGGCTCGGCGCCCACCCCGGCAGCCCGAGCGTCGTGGTGAACCCCGCCATGGTCGGCGGCGCGGACACCGTCCTCGACTGGATCGACGCCGAACCGCAGACCGCCCTCGGCGACGACCGGACCGGCCTGCCCTTCCTGCTCAAGGTCCTGGCCGCCGCCGCCCCGCTCTCCCTGCAGGCACACCCGACGCCCGAGCAGGCACGCGAGGGCTTCGACCGTGAAGAAGCCGCGGGCGTCCCGATCGACGACCCGGCCCGCAACTACAAGGACCCGTTCCCGAAGCCCGAACTCGTCGTCGCGCTGAGCGACCGGTTCGAGGCCCTCAGCGGCTTCCGCCCCGTGGCCGACGCGCTCGCCGAGGTCGAGACCCTCGACGCCGGGTCCGGTCGACTCGGCCCGCTCGTCGTGCACCTGCAGCAGGGGCTCGAGGACACCGTGCGCTGGCTCGAGGAGACCGACGACTCCGCCCGCGCCGTGATCGGTGCGGTCGGTCACCTGGCCGCAGCGGCCGTGGACGCCGCGACCGCCGCCGACACCACCGTCTCGCCGAACACCGCGACCGCCGCCGACCTCGCCCGGGCCTACCCGGACGACCCCGGCGTCGTCGTCTCGCTCCTCATGCACCGCGTGACGCTGACCCGCGGCGAGGCGATGTACCTGCCCGCCGGCAACATCCACGCGTACCTCGACGGCCTGGGCATCGAGCTGATGGCCCCGTCCGACAACGTGCTCCGCGGCGGCCTCACCCCGAAGCACGTGGACGTCCCGGAACTGCTGCGCGTCCTCGACTTCACGGCGTACCCGGCACCGCTGCTCGAACCGGAGCACCTCAGCCCGGTCGTCGACCGCTTCGCCCCGGAGGGCGTCGGGTTCGCCCTGGTGCGCGTCACGAGCGACGGACGCCCGGTCGGGCTCACGACCGGCGGCACCGCACCGCTGTCGGGTCCGTCGATCGCGATCTGCACCGAGGGGGTCGTCACGCTCGTCGGGGCGCACTCCGCGACGCTGCTCCGCCAGGGGGAGTCGTGCTACATCACCCCGGACGAGGGCGACGTGTCGGTCGAGGCGGACGCCGGCAGCGGCCGCACCGCGACGGTCTTCATCGCGACCGGCGCGTAGGGGAGCGCACCGGACGCCCGGGGCGGCCGGCCGGTCCGCTAGCGTGGCGGCATGAGTTGGTTGGTCACCGGCGGTGCCGGGTACATCGGGTCCCACGTCGTCCGAGCGCTGGTCGCGGCGGGTCTCGACACGGTCGCGTTGGACGACCTCTCGAGCGGCTTCCGCGCGTTCGTGCCGGAGAGCGTGCCCTTCGTCGAGGGCACCATCCTGGACGGTGAGCTCCTCGCCCGCACGCTCCGCGAACACGACGTCACGGGTGTCGTCCACGTCGCGGGCTTCAAGTACGCGGGCGTCTCGGTCGAACGGCCGCTGCACACCTACGAGCAGAACGTGACCGGCATGGCGACCCTGCTCCGTGCGGCCGCCGACGCCGGCGTCGACAAGGTCGTGTTCTCCTCGAGCGCGGCCGTGTACGGCACGCCGGACGTCGACGTGGTGGTCGAGGAGACCCCGAAGGCCCCGGAGTCCCCGTACGGCGAGTCGAAGCTCATCGGTGAGTGGCTGCTCCGGGACATGGAGGTCGCCGCGGGCTTCACGACGACCTCGCTCCGCTACTTCAACGTCGTCGGGTCGGGGGAGCCGGACCTGTACGACGCCAGCCCGCACAACCTCTTCCCGCTCGTCTTCGACGCCCTGCTGGCCGGTCGGACGCCGCGGATCAACGGGGACGACTACGCGACGCCGGACGGCACCTGCGTCCGCGACTACGTGCACGTCGCCGACCTGGCGCACTCGCACGCGGTCGCCGCCCGCAAGCTCGAGGCGGGGGAGCCGCTGCAGCGCGCGTACAACCTCGGCAGCGGTGACGGCGTGAGCGTCCGCCAGATCATGGACGCGATGGCCCGGGGGACCGGCATCGACTTCCGCCCCGAGGTCGCCCCGCGTCGCGCCGGCGACCCGGCCCGCATCGTCGCCACCGGCGAGGCGGCCGGGCGGGACCTCGAGTGGGCGATGCGGCACACGCTCGACGACATGGTGACGAGCGCCTGGGAGGCCCGGCAGCGCGCGAAGTAGACAGCGTCCGGCCGCCACGCCCCGCCTCCACCCCGGACGCGGGGCGTCGCTGTCCCCCGAAAGGCCCGCAGACACGCCGCGACACGCCCGAATGGGGGACATGCCACGGCAGAAGCCGGAGCGGCTTCTATGATCCGCGACTTGACTCCGGGGAATCACACCGATGTAATTACACCGACGACACCGTCGTCAGGGACCCGAACCGAGACGTCAAGGGGTGATCAGGGTGAGCGCATCCGACTTCGAAGCCGGAGTGCCGGACGACTGGCACGTCGATCCCGTCGCCCTCGGCGTCCCGGGGGTCCGACGGTCGTCCGAGGCCGACGAGGAGAACCCGCTCTCGTGGCAGGTCGACTCGCTCTGCGCCCAGACCGACCCCGAGGCGTTCTTCCCCGAGAAGGGCGGCTCCACCCGCGAGGCGAAGAAGATCTGCACCTCGTGCGAGGTCCGCTCCCAGTGCCTCGAGTACGCACTCGAGAACGACGAGCGGTTCGGCATCTGGGGCGGCCTCTCCGAACGCGAGCGTCGCAAGCTCCGGAAGCGCGCCTGAGGCTCCCACAGGTTCACGCCGCGCCGCCGTCGGCGGCCGGCACCGCGCCTCCCGGCCCGTAGAGTCGCTCCCGTCATGCAGCCCAGTGCCTCCACGCCCCGCGTCACCGCGATCCTCGTCGCAGCCAACGGGTCGGACCATCTCGACCGCACCCTGAACGCCCTGGCGGCACAGACCCGCCCGCCGGAGGGGCTCGTGGTGGTCGACGTCGGCTCGACCGACGGATCCACCTCGGAACTGTCCTTCGGCGGCAGCGCCCAGCTCTCCCGCATCGCGGCCGGTCGCCCCTTCGGCGAGGCCGTCCGCCACGGCGAACAGGTCGCACCGCGCGCCGAGGCCGGAGACGGCGTCGACGAGTGGCTGTGGCTCCTGGGCCACGACAACAGCCCCACGCCCGGCACGCTCGCCGCCCTCCTCGGTGCCGTCGAGATCGCCCCCTCCGTCGCGATCGCCGGTCCGAAGCTCGTCAACGTCGACGACCCGGCCCGCATCGCCGCCTTCGGCGAGAGCATGACCCGGATGGGCCGCTCGATCACCCTCGTCCAGGACGAACTCGACCAGGGCCAGCACGACCGGCACACCGACGTGCTCGGCGTCTCCGCCGGCGGCATGCTCGTCCGCCGGTCGGTGTGGAACAGCCTGGGCGGGTTCGACCCGGCGCTGCCGGACGTCGATGCCGCGCTCGACTTCTCGGTGCGCGCACGCCTGGCCGGCCACCGTGTCGCCGTCGTCCCGGAGGCCCGCGCGACCAGCGCCGGGCCGATCGAGGAGTTCGGCCGCGCCAAGGTCTCCGAGCGTCGCCGCGTGCGGATGCACCGCCAGGCGCAGCTGCACCGCCGACTGACCTACTCGTCCGCCGGGGTCCTCTGGATCCACTGGCTGACCCTCGTGCCGTTCGCCCTCGGCCGCGCGATCGGCCACCTCGTCGCGAAGCACCCGGCCGCCGTCGGTGGCGAACTCGCCGCGGCGTTCGCGGTCGCGTTCGGCGGCGGCGTCGGCCGTGCCCGGAAGACCCTGGCGGCGAACCGGAAGCTCGGCTGGGCCGCGATCGAACCGCTCCGGATCAGCTGGCGGCGGGTGCACGAACACCGCACGACCTCCCGCGACGTCGAGCTCGCGCGGGTCGAGGACGCGCCGATCGCCCGCGCCTCGTTCCTGGCCGACGGCGGCATCTGGGTCGTCCTCGCGGCGGCCGTGCTCAGCGTCGTCACGCTCTTCCCGCTGCTCGGGTCGCCCGCGCTCACCGGCGGCGGACTGCTGCCGCTGAGCACCGACGTCGGCGACCTCTGGCGGAACGTCGGGTTCGGCTGGCACTCCCTCGGGACCGGGTTCACCGGCCCGTCGGACCCCTTCGCCGCGGTCGTCGCGGTGCTCGGCTCGATCACGTTCTGGTCGCCGTCCACCTCGGTCGTCGTGGTCATGCTGCTGTCCTTCCCACTCGCCGCCCTCGGTGCCTGGGCCGCGGTGCGCAAGGTGACGACGCGCACCTGGGTGCCGGTCATCGGCGCGGTCCTCTACACAGTCGCTCCCGCGCTCGTCGGCGCGGTCACCACGGGTCACCTCGGCGCCGTGATCGCCCACGTGCTGCTGCCCTGGCTGTTCCTGACCCTCGTCGAGGCGCACCGCTCCTGGGCGTCGGCCTCGGGCGCCGCCCTGCTCTTCGCCGTCATCGCCGCCTCGGCACCGTCACTCCTGCCGGTGCTGCTCATCGGCTGGCTCGTCGCCCTCGCCGTCGGCTGGCGGCACGCCCACCGACGCGTCTTCGTGCCGGTGCCGGCCGCGGTGCTCTTCGTCCCGCTCGTGCTCGCGCAGATCGCCCGGGGCAACCCGCTCGCGGTCTTCGCCGACCCGGGCGTCCCCTCCGCCACGCCCGCGCCGAGCGCCCTGCAGCTCGCGATCGGGCAGCCGCTGCCGGACTGGAACGGCTGGCTGTCCGCGGTCGCGCCGCTCGGCCTCGGTGACGCGGTGCTGCCGATCGTGATGGCGGTGCTGGCCCTGCCGGTCGCCGTCAGTGCCGTCGGAGCCGTCCTCGGTCACCGCTGGTCGCTCGCCGGCACCGCGCTGGTCGCCGCACTCCTCGGCTACGCGACCGCGTTCGGCGCCACGCACCTGGCCGTCACCGGCGTCGGGTCCACCACCACGATCGTCTGGCCGGGCAGCGCGCTGTCGGTGTTCGCCCTCGCGATCGTCGTCGCCGCCTGCATCGGTGTCGACACCGTCCCCCGGGCCGCACCGGTGGTCGGACTCGTCGCGACGGTGTTCGCCGCCGTCGCGGTCGCCCCGGCCTTCGCCGCCTTCTACCTCGACCGCGCGGCCATCCAGCCGACCTCGGGCCGGGTGCTCAGCGCCTACGTCAACGCCGAGGCGCAGGCGAACCCCGACGTCGGCACGCTCGTCGTCCAGCCGCAGACCGACGGCTCGCTCGCGGTCGCCCTCGAACGCGGTCAGGGCTCGACGCTCGACGACCAGTCCACCCTCGACGCCACCGCGCTCTCGTTGAGCCGGTCAGGCAGCCGCCTGGCGACCCTGGCCGGCAACCTCGCGAGCCGCAGCGGCTACGACCCCGAACCGGCCCTCCGCGACCTCGGCGTCAGCTTCGTCCTGCTCGACGACGCCCCCGCCGACCCGGAGGCCCGCGCCGTGCACGACCGTGCCGCCGGCGCGATCGGACAGGACGCGCGCTTCACGAGCATCGGCGAGACCACCAACGGGTCGCTGTTCCACTACGAGGGCGACGTCGACCGGACCAGCACGGGCTCGGCCGCCGCGAAGGCCACCCACGTGCTCTACCTCGTGGTGATCGGCGTGGTGTTCGGCGCCGCCGCACTGCTCGCCGTGCCGACCGCGCCGCGCCGCCGCCGTGCGACGTCGAACGTCCTCGAAGCCGACGAACCCGCCACCACCTTCGACGAGGAGCGCGACGAATGAGCACGAGCACCGCGCGCCGCTGGGCCCTCCGCGGCACCGCCACCGCCGTCGCCGTGATCGTCGCGGCCGGCACGATCGCCGCCGCACACACGATCGGCACCACCGAGGACCCGGGACACCCCGCCGGTCGGACCGTCATCCCGGTGCCGGCCGCCGCGGAGCGCGTCTGCGCCGGCAGCGCCCTGCGTCTGTCCGACGACGCCGGAAACGACGCCACCCGCGCGAGCACCATCGGGTCGCCGCAGATCGCCACGGCCACCACCGGCGACCGGGTCGACCGCAGTGAGCTCGGCAGCGCGAGCACCGGCAGCAGCGCACCGACCCTCCTCACCGCACCGGCGGGGGAGACCGCGCCGCAGGTGGCGGGCAGCAGCTACCAGAGCGTGTCCGACGGTGACGTCGTCGGCGTGGGCGCAGCCTCCTGTGACGACCCGTCGCAGTCGACGTGGTTGGTCGGCGGATCGACCGAGACCGGCCGCACCAGCCTGGTCACGCTCAGCAACCCGACCGACGTCAACGCGACCGTCGACCTGACCATCGCGGACGCCACCGGCACCGTCAGTGCCCCGGGGACCACCGGCATCGTGGTCGCCCCGAACTCGCAGAAGGTCGTGCCGCTCTCCGGCTTCGTCACCGACCAGGGCTCGACCGTCGTGCACGTCACCTCGTCCGGCGGCCAGATCGTCGCCCACATGCAGGAGACCGTCGTCCGGACGCTCACCCCCGGCGGGTTCGACATCGTCTCCGGCGGGGCGGCACCGTCGCGGAGCCAGGTCATCCCCGCGGTCGTCCTCGACGACGCCGAGGGGGCCCAACGCGGTGAGGACACCGCCGACGCCGGCCCGGTCCTCCGCCTCTACGTGCCGGGCACCGAGGTCGCACGCGTCACCCTCGGCATCACCACGGCGGACGGCGGCGGCACGACGGTCGACGCCACCGCCGAGCCGGGCGTCGTCACCGACGTGCCGCTCGACGACTTCCCGGACGGGCGCTACTCGTTCACGATCGACTCGTCGGTGCCGATCGTCGCCGGAGCCCGCACCACGACCCCCACCGACGACGACCGGACCGACCTGGGCTGGTTCGCCTCGGCCGAGCCGCTCTCGGGCACCACGGTCACCGCGGTCGCCGCCGGCTCCGGGGCGCGGCTGAACCTCGTCAACCCGACCCGGCAGGACGCGACCGTCACCGTGCGCTCGGGCGACGACTCGCAGGAGGTGCAGGTCACCTCCGGTTCGACCGCCACGGTGAAGGTGCCGACCGCACAGCAGGTCACGATCAGCGGTGCGGACGGGCTGGTCGCCGGGGTCACGTACCAGGGGGACGACGGCATCGCCGGGTTCCCGGTGCGGCCGGAGACCGAGGTCTCGAGTCCGGTGCGCATCTACCCCTAGGGCTCGGACCGGTCTGCTGTCCGCCCGGTCTGCTGTCCGCCGTCGGCCGTCCGCCCGGCGGGCGCCGCCGACCGGTGCGTCACCAGTGGCGGTAGCGGTCCGGTGCCAGGTCCCACGGGTCCTTGTCGAGCAGCTCCGCCACCGCGCGGAACACCGCGGTCTCGACGACGATCCGCCGGTCCACGTCGTCCTTCTCGGGGCTGTGGGTGACCCGCTCGACCGGGATCCGGAAGACCGTCACCCGGCGGTCGTCGCGCTCGATGCGCCACCGGGGCAGTTCGTCCGGCAGGCCGGTGTCGGTCGGCATGTCCGCGACCTGGAACACCACGCCCGCCAGTTCTCCCGGCCAGAGCCCGACCAGGTAGTGGGCGGTGTCGCCGACTATGCGGTCGAAGGTCTCGGCACGGGTGATCACCGGCGCGAGCTCGGGTCCGGTCACGCTCGACCGGTGGCCGCGGCCGTGGCGGGAGCGTCCGCGTGCACGGTCGACCGGGGTGACGATCCTGGGCTTGCGGCGCATCCGGCCATCGTACGCGGCCGCACCCCGGGCAGGGTCCCCGGGACACGGCCGGTAGGGTCGTCTCCGGTATGGACGTACGGATCTGCAGCAAGGTCGCCTGTGGCGCGGGCGCCTCGGCGACCCTGACGTACGACTACGCCGACTCGATGGTCGTCGTCGGGCCGCTCTCCGGTCGCGTCGAACCGCACGGGTACGACCTCTGTGCCCGGCACGCCGCGACGCTGCGGGTCCCGCAGGGCTGGCGGGTGATCCGCCGCGACCCGCCGCCGCGGACGCCGGAGCGTCACCCCTCCTGACGGGAGGCCCGTCCAGCGCTCTCCTGCACCGGCGGCCCTTCCCGTGGTGCTGTCCACGGACGTCATGAGCCCCCACCGTCGTCGGCAGCGCGTGGAAGACTGACGATCATGCCGACCGACACCCGCGCCGCCGTCCCGTTCCGCGTCGCCGACCTCTCGCTCGCCGAGGCCGGACGCCACCAGATCCGTCTCGCCGAGAACGAGATGCCCGGCCTGATGGCCCTCCGCGACGAGTTCGGCACCGCGCAGCCGCTCGCCGGGGCGCGCATCGCCGGCTCGCTGCACATGACCGTCCAGACCGCGGTCCTCATCGAGACGCTGGTCGCCCTCGGGGCGCAGGTCCGCTGGGCCAGCTGCAACATCTTCTCCACGCAGGACGAAGCCGCGGCCGCTGTCGCCGTCGGGCCGACCGGCACCCCGGACGCCCCCGCCGGCGTCCCGGTGTTCGCCTGGAAGGGCGAGACCCTCGACGAGTACTGGTGGTGCACGAACCAGGTCTTCGACTGGAGTGCCGAGGCCGCCGCTTCCGGCGCCGACTGGACCGGCCCGAACCTGATCCTCGACGACGGCGGTGACGCCACGATGCTCGTGCACACCGGTGTGGACGCCGAAGCGGCCGGTCGCGTGCCGGACGCCGAGCCGGACGCCAGCGCCGAGTGGAAGATCGTGCTGGCCACGGTCGCGTCCTCGCTCGAGCAGTCCGCCGACCGCTGGACCCGGATCGCCGCCGACATCGAAGGCGTGACCGAGGAGACCACCACGGGCGTGCACCGCCTGTACGAACTGGCGCGCACCGGTGAGCTGAAGTTCCCGGCGATCAACGTCAACGACTCGGTCACCAAGTCGAAGTTCGACAACAAGTACGGCATCCGACACTCGCTGCCGGACGGCCTGAACCGGGCAACCGACGTCCTCATCGGCGGCAAGGTCGCCTTCGTCGTCGGCTACGGCGACGTCGGCAAGGGGGCGGCCGAGGCCCTCCGCGGCCAGGGTGCCCGTGTCATCGTCAGCGAGGTCGACCCGATCTGCGCGCTCCAGGCCGCGATGGACGGCTACCAGGTCGCCCGGCTGCAGGACGTCGCCGACCAGGTGGACATCGTCGTGACGTGCACCGGCAACCTCGGCGTCGTCGGGGTGGACGACATGCTCGCCCTGAAGCACCTGGCGATCGTGGCGAACGTCGGGCACTTCGACAACGAGATCGACATGACCGGCCTCGAGTCGATGGCCGGTGCCGAGAAGGTCGAGATCAAGCCGCAGGTGCACGAGTGGCGACTGCCGAACGGCCGCTCGATCCTGGTGCTCAGCGAAGGCCGCCTGATGAACCTCGGCAACGCGACC
The DNA here is from genome assembly GCF_030407555.1 of Curtobacterium sp. APC 4022. NCBI lineage: Bacteria > Bacillati > Actinomycetota > Actinomycetes > Micrococcales > Microbacteriaceae > Curtobacterium > Curtobacterium sp. APC 4022. The sequence continues at coordinate 8,117 of NZ_JASDDD010000027.1, read as the reverse complement.
GGGCACCCGTCCTTCGTGATGAGCAACTCCTTCACGAACCAGGTGCTGGCGCAGATCGAGCTGCACACCCGGCTCGACCAGTACCCGATCGGCGTGTACGTGCTGCCGAAGCACCTGGACGAGAAGGTCGCCCGGCTGCACCTCGACGCCCTCGGGGTCCGGCTCACCGAACTCCGGCCGGAGCAGGCCGCGTACATCGGTGTCCCGGTCGACGGCCCGTACAAGTCGGAGCAGTACCGGTACTGAGCCCGGACCGGTGCGCAGCGTCGTTCGAGCGTCCGGGCGTCCGGGCGTCAGCGCGGGAAGCCCGGCGGACGCGCGCCCGCCGCGACGCTCGCCCGCTCGAGGGTGCGCGCCCGCCCGGTGAACGCCCGCAGGTCACGGGCGCGGCGCAGGGCGACCACCCCGGCGAGGAACTCCTCGGCCGGCACCGTCGGCACCGGCTGGGCGTACTCGGCCACCTCGGCTGCCAAGGAACGAGCGACCTCGGCACGCAGACCGGGCTGGACCGACCCCGCACCCCGGAAGAACGAGGCGATCCGGTTCTCCAGCCGCTGCGGCAGCCGCCGGACGTCGGCGACGCCGGCCCACCCGACGAGCGACGGCGGCAGCGTCACGACCGGGTCGACCGACCGACGCAGGCGCTCGTGCTGCACGACGGTGCCGGCCAGCAGGTCGCCGAGTCGCCGAGGGCGGGACCCGAACAGGGCGACGAGCAGCGCCAGCGACCCCACGGTCAGCCAGAGCTCGAGGAGCCCGACGAGCGCCCGGGTGAACGCGTGCCGGAACGACACCGCGCCGCCGTCGACCCGCACCACCCGGGTGCCGAGGGCGTACCGGCCGACGCTCCGGCCACGCGTCGCGGTCTCGACGGCCGCCGGTACGAGCACGAAGACGACGACCATCACGACGATCTGGGTCGCGGCGGCCCAGCCGGAGTCGATGTCGGCCGGCATGACGCGCGACAGCCCGAGCAGCAGCATCACCAGGAGCGCGACGAGGCACAGCGCGTCGAGCAGGGCCGCCGCGCCCCGCAACACGATGCTCGCGGGGACGACGTCGAGCGCGACCGCCTCACCGACGACGAGTGCGTCGTCGGTGTCGTCGAGGGCGCGGACGAAGCGGCGGTCCGCGAGGTCCCGGGGCGTGGCGCGCTTCGGCATGGGATCATTCTGTCGGAAGACGACCACGAGCGGTCGGGGACCCGGAGCGCGGCTCCGACCAGCACGAGGGGGAGCGCATGGACCTGGACGCCTACGCGGAGACACATCGTGCGCGGTGGGACGAACTCGACCGGCTGGCACGGCGTCGTCCGACCTCCGGTGACGACGTCGACCGGATGCTCGCGGACTACCAGTCGGCCGCGACGGACCTCGCCCGCATCCGGCAGGTGTCCCCACGCTCGGCGACCGGGGACCGGCTGTCGCTGACCCTGCACCGTGCGCGGCTCCGCTTCACGGGCACGCCGGTCGACCCGGTGACCGCCGTCGTCGGCTTCTTCGCCCTGCAGCTGCCGGCTGCGCTGTACCGGATCCGCTGGGTGACGATCTGGGTCGCCGTCGCGACCGCCCTGATCGCCGCCGTGACGGCCGTCTGGATCAGCTCGACGCCCGGTGCCGTCGCGACGTTCGGCTCGGACTCGGCGCTCCGCCGGTATGCCACGCAGGACTTCGTGGACTACTACTCCGACCACGGGCTCGGCGCCTTCACCGCGCAGGTGTGGACGAACAACGCGTACATCGCCGCGAGCATGGTGGCGTTCGGCATCACCGGGCTCTTCGTGCCGTACTCGATCGTGCAGAACGCGGTGAGCCTCGGCGTGTCGGCGTCGATCATGCACTCGCAGGGGCGGCTCGGGGACTTCTTCCTCTACATCGCACCGCACGGGCAGCTCGAGCTGTACTCGATCTTCCTGGCGGGTGGGGCCGGCCTGATGATCGCGTGGTCGTGGATCGCCCCGGGACACCGGACCCGCGCGCAGGCCCTCGCCGAGGACGGCCGCGCGCTCATCACGGTCGCGATCGGGCTCGTGCTCACCCTGCTGCTCTCCGGGATCGTCGAGGGGACGGTGACCCGGCAGGACTGGCCGTGGCCGGTCAAGATCGGCATCGGCACGGTGGCGCTCGCGCTGGTCCTGACCTACCAGTGGGTGGTCGGCGGGCGCGCGCACCGTGCCGGGGAGCGCGGCGACGTCGACGAGTTCGACCGGGGAGCCTCCGAGATCGTCGCCGGCTGACAGTGCCGACCAGCGCCTCCCGGCCGGCGCCTCCCGATCAGATCAGAGCCGCCCGGCGGCCTTCGCCCGCAGGTACGCGTCGGCGGTCCGCGGCGGGACCTCCTCGGGCAGACCACGGATGACCTCGGCGCCGGCGCGACGGGCGACGTCCGCGACGCCGTCGGCATCGAGCAGCGACCGTTCCGCGGCCGCCCGCCGGTACACGTCGACCGACCCGGGGGTCGCAGCGGTCCCGGTCGGGAGGCCCGCCTCGCTCCCGCCCCGCCGGTCACCCTCGCCGGTCGCCGCCATCCGCGCCACGGCCGGGTCCTCGACGGACGTCACGACGACGGCGTGCCGCCGGGCGAGCAGGGGAAGGACCGTCAGCAGGTCGCCGGAGGCGCCGACCGAGTCCAGGCTGGTCGCGAGCACCACGAGGGCGCGCTGCGTGGTCACGGCGTCGACGATGCCGGGGACCGCGGCCCAGTCGGTCGGCCGGAGTTCCGGCTCGGCCAGCGCGAGGGTCTCGCCGAACCGCTGGACCACGTCCGAGCGGGTCGCGCTGTGCACCCGGCCGCGCACGGCGTCGTCGAGCACGACGAGGTCGACCCGGTCACCGGCCGCCGCCGCGAGGGCGCCGACGAGGAGCGCCGTCTCGATGGCGGTGTCCAGGCGGGGTTCGTCGTCGACCCGGCCGGCGCCCGCGCGTCCGGCGTCGACGATGACGACGACGCGGCGGTCGCGCTCGGGGCGCCAGGTGCGGACGACCAGGTCCTGGCGGCGCGCGGTGGCCCGCCAGTCGATGGACCGGACGTCGTCACCGCGGACGTAGTCGCGGAGGGAGTCGAACTCGGTGCCGTGTCCACGGAGCTGCAGCGTGGTCTCGCCGTCGAGTTCGCGGAGCCGGGCGAGTCGGGAGGGCAGGTGGCGCCGCGACCGGAACGGCGGCGTGACGACGAGTTCGCCGGGAGCCGGGACGACCCGCTGGCGGGCGACGAGGCCGAGTGGACCCGAGGCCCGGACCGCGATCCCGGTGGTGGTCCGTCGTCCGCGTCGGAACGGGGTGAAGCGCATCCGGGCGGTGCGGCGTTCGCCGGACGGCACCGTCAGGCGGACGCGACGCGGTTCCTGGCCGGCCGACGGCTCCCACATGTCCCGGACGAGGGCGCGGAGGACGCGGCTACCGTCGTTGCTCAGGACGAGCGTGCCCTCCGCCGCGGTGTCCCGCCGCGCGAGTCGCGGCATCCGGCGGTCGACCCGGACGCGGGTGAGGTCCGCGGCGAGCAGCAGGTCGACGGCGCTCGCCAGGAGCAGCAGGCCGATCCACGCCAGCGCGCCCCATCCGCTGCCGAGCAGCACCGTGGGGACGACGGCGACTGCCAGCAGTGCGACGAACCGACCCGAGACCGCCACTAGATCGGCACCCGGACCTGTTCGAGGACCTGCTGCAGCACACCGTCCGCGTCGACGCCCTCGAGCTCGGCGTCGGCGGCGATCCGCAGTCGGTGCCGCCACACGGGCAGCAGCATCGCCTGGACGTGGTCGGGGGTGATCGCGTCGTAGCCGGTCAGCCACGCCCACGCCTTCGCGGCGGCCAGCAGCGCCGTGGACCCGCGCGGGCTGACGCCGATCCGGACGGAGGGGGCCTGGCGGGTGGCGCGGGCCAGGTCCACGACGTAGGCGAGCACGTCATCCCGGGCACCGACGGCACGCACCGCGCGCTGCGCGGCCCGGACCTCGTCGACGCCGACCACGGGGACGATCCCCGCCGAGCGGACGTCGCGCGGCACGAACCCGTCGGCGTGGCGTCGGAGGACCTGCCACTCGACCTCGCGCGGCGGCAGGTCGAGCGTCAGCTTCATGAGGAACCGGTCGAGTTGTGCCTCGGGGAGCGTGTAGGTGCCCTCGAACTCGATCGGGTTCATCGTGGCGGCGACGAAGAAGGGGTCGGGCAGCATCCGCGCTGCGCCGTCGACGCTGACCTGCCGTTCCTCCATCGCTTCGAGCAGGGCGGACTGTGTCTTCGGCGGGGTCCGGTTCACCTCGTCGGCCAGCAGGACGTTCGTGAACACCGGTCCCTCGCGGAACGGGAAGGTGCCGGTCGAGGCGTCGTACACGAGCGAGCCGGTGACGTCGCCGGGCATCAGGTCGGGCGTGAACTGGATCCGCTTGGTGTCGAGCGACATCGCCGCGGCCAGGCTGCGGACCAGCAGGGTCTTCGCGACACCGGGGACGCCCTCGAGCAGCACGTGGCCCTGGGCGAGCAGCCCGACGATCATGCCGGAGACGGCGCCCTCCTGTCCGACGACGGCCTTTCCGACCTCGGTGCGGACACGGCCGAGCACCTCGCGGAGCGCATCGCCGCCCGGGGTCGGCCCGGAGGTGGGCCCGGCGGCAGGCACGGCGGCCTTGCCGGAGGGCGGGGTGGTGGGCAGGTCGGTCACGATCGTCCTCCTGGTCGTTCGGGCGTGGTCGGTGGTGTCGGCTCCGCGGGTGCCCCGGTGGGCGCCGACCGGGAGGCCCGTCCCGCGTCCCCGGAGCGGGCTCGGTGGACCGCGTGCTCGAGTTCGTCCAGGGCGGCTGCCCCGTCGACGAGCGCGCGGTCGTCGTCGGTGCTGCCGCCGACGAGCACGGCGCCGACGCGGTCGGCGGACCGCCCGGTCACGGCGGCGGTGCGTCGGACGACCTCGTCGACGTGGGCGGACCGGGGGAGCCCGAGGCTGCGTCCGATCCGCCGGACGGCCGCGAGCCGGAGGGTGTCGAGGGCGTGGGTGCGGTCGCGGACCCGGGCGTAGAGGCGGGCGCGTCCCTCGGTGGTCTCGGCGGCGCGGACGACGACGGGCAGGCGTTCGACGACGAGGGGCCCGAGCCGGCGGCCGCGCCAGAGGGCGGCGGCGACCGCGACGAGCCCGAGGACGGCGATGGCGCTCGGCACCCACGGCGGGGCGAGGTCACCGAGGGACGGGGCCGCGTCGCTGCCCGCGGCGGTGGGGACGTACCAGACCAGGCGGTCGCCGCTGCCGAGCAGACCGAGCGCGAGGGCGGCGTTGCCGGCACGGGTGACGGTGTCGTTGCGGAGGACGCCGGTGGTGCCGAGGAGGGTGACCCGACCGTCCGCCGTGGTGGTCCGGAGCAACCCCCAGTGGGTGTCCGCCCCCGTGCCGGACGGTGCACAGCGTTCCACCGTCGGGTCGTCGGTGTCGTAGGTGGCACCGACGACGGTGACGGAGCCCGCGGTCCGCGCCGCCGGGATCGGGCAGGACGCGGTCGAGGCCACGCGGGTCGACGAGGTGCTGCCCGCCGGACGGGCGTCGACGTCGAAGGACTCCAGGACGCCCGGGTCGTTCGTCACGAGCACCACGTCGGGAGCCGTCCGTGCGATGCGACGGGCCACGCCACGGTCGAGCACCCCGGCGGAGTCGTCGACCAGGACCGTGTCGCCTGTGCCGACGTCGAGCGCGTCGGCGTCGTGGACCACGTCGACCCGGGTGCCCTGCTGTTCGAGGACCCGGACCACGGCTCGGGAGCCGCTGGTCGCCGTCGAGGTCGGGTCGAGCGGGACGGGTCGCAGCGGGTCACCCTGGCCCACCGCGGCGGTCAGGGCGGCGAGCAGCAACCCGACGACGACGACCGCGATCCAGCCGCCGATGCGGAGGACGCGGTCCGAGCGCGGCCTCCGGTCCTCGCCGGCGGCGGCGGGAGCGGGAACCCCGGTCGGCGCCGGTGCCGGTGCGGGTGCGGTCGGGGCGCTCATGCGGGGACCGCCGGCCGGTCCGTGGGAGTGGGGCGGGCCTCCCGGACGGCGCGCTCGGTCTCGAGGACGCGACGGGCGGCGGACTCGTCGGCTTCGGCGCCCAGGTAGCGGACGGCGTCGAACGTGTCGGAGGCACCGCGGAGCACGTCGCCGAACTGAGGGAACGGGACGGTGGCGCGGTCGGCGATCGCGCGCGCGGTGGCACCCGGCACGACGAGGACCAGGTCGCGTTCGCCGAGCCCGCGGGCGAGGGCGCGGTACCCGTCGAGGACGGCGGTCGCCCAGTCCCCGGCACGGAAGGCGGCCGAGGCGGCGGCGGAGACGGCCTGTGCCGAGCGGAGGTCGTCGTCGTCGAAGACGCCGCCGGGTGCCGTCGGCCGGAGGCGGGCACGGCGGCGGGGGAGCCCTCGTGTGACGACGACCAGGACGACCACGGCGACGAGCACGAGGACGGCGATGACGAGCAGGGTGCGGCCGACGCCGGGCGAGCCGACACCGTCCGGGGCCAAGGAGCCGAGCCAGTCGAGGAACGACCGCGAGGCCCGGTCCCACCACGTCTCCTGCGCGCCGCGGTACTCCCGGTGGGCGAGTTCCTGCTCGAGCAGTCGGCGCGCCTCGTCGGGCCCTGGGGTGCTCATCCGCGGGCGTCCGGCGGCTGCGGGGTCCAGGGCTGTGGCGGCTGCTGTGGTTGCTCGGGCTGCCAGCCCTGCTGCGGTTGCCACGGCTGCTGCGGGCTCCACGGCTGCTGCTGCGGCCAGCCCTGCTGGGGCTGCCACGGCTGCTGGGGCTGCCACTGTTGCTGGGGCTGCTGCCACGGCTGCTGCTGCCACGGCGCGCCCGGCGTCCACGGCGGACGCGCCACCGGGGCGTGCGGGGCGAACGGGTCCGCGGGCTGCCCGGTGTCCAGGTGCGACGCGATCCGCTGGTCGAGCGCCTCGGTGCGGATGCGGCGGTCGATCGCCAGGAAGGTCACGACGGAGGCGCTCAGCACGTCCGTCACGGACTGCACCGCGATCACGAGCAGGCTGCCGATGACGAGGGCGATGACGCCGCCGACCGAGGGGCTGCCGCTCGTGGACGCGGTCTGCCCGAGCGGGTCGAACACGCCGGAGAACAGACTCAGCCCGAGGGTGAGCGGGATGCTGGCGATGCTGCCCGCGATCCCGAGCACGACCTGCACGAGGAGCAGGATGCCGAACGTGCGCCAGAACGCGCCGCGGGTGAGCCGCCACGACTGTCCGGCCGCCGAGAAGACCCCGCGTCCCTCGAGCGCGATCGTCGGCACCGTGAAGGCGAACCGGGTGACCAGGAACGCCAGGAGCACCGTGAACCCGAGGGCCATGACGACGATCGCCAACACGTACCAGCCGGCCGAGCTCCGGCCCGCCGCGAGGGCGGCCACGAACGCGATCACGACCACGACGAAGACGACGGCGACCGCGATCCCGGCGACGAGCTGCAGGACGATCCAGCCGATCACAGCACCCCGGCGTCCGGCGAGCAGCGACCACAGGCCACGGAACGTGCCGCGCCGCCCGAGCACGCGCTGCCCGGTGTCGACCGCGACCGGGGCGACGAGGAACCCGCGCGCCAGGTAGGTGAGGAAGGGCAGGCCGATCGACAGCACCGCGTACAGGGTCACCGTGCCGGCGATGATGCTGTCCGTCTCCCCACGGCCCCCGCCGTCGACGGCCGAGAGCACACGGCTCTGCAGGATCCGCTGACCGGCCGTGGTGCCGAGGGTGGCCAGCAGCCCGAGGACACCGGAGAGCAGGACGGCCCAGAGGAGCAGCACGCGGGCGTTGCGGCGGAAGACCGTGAAGGCGCCGGCCAGCACGTCCGCGAGACCCAGAGGCCGGAGTGGGATCACCGGGCGGGACGCGGGCGGCAGTGGGGCCGGCCCACCGATGGGCGGGACGGGGAAGCCGGGGGCGGGCGTGCCTCCCGGCTGTCCGACCGGGCCCCAGGCCGTCGGGTACTGCTGCGCTGTCGGGTACTGCGGTGCCTGCGGTCGCGGCGTCGCCGGCGGCTGCGCACCGCCGTCGTGCTGCGGCCCGTTCGCCCCCGGGACCTGCCATCCGTCGTCGACCATCGAACGGCCCCCTCGCCTGGTCGCTGCCGGAACAGCGCGACCGTGTCCATCCTGTC
>NZ_JASDDD010000026.1:0-43090 GCF_030407555.1 Curtobacterium sp. APC 4022 | reverse complement strand
TTTTCCTGACCCTTTACGGGTCAGGGCTCGCGTCCACTTTGTGGTTCCCGACAGACGATCGGGAATCAAACTGAATAGTTCAGCTACCCCACCGGTGTGGGGTGTCATCAACCCTGTTTCGGCGGGAGTGTTGACACCGAACCGTTGGTGGGGGATGGCTGGAACCTGTTTGATCCGTTTCGGGTCGATGGTGTTCCGGTGGTCATAGCGAGAGGGAAACGCCCGGTCACATTCCGAACCCGGAAGCTAAGCCTCTCAGCGCCGATGGTACTGCAAGGGGGACCTTGTGGGAGAGTAGGACGCCGCCGGACTTCTTTTCAATGATGTGGCCACCGGCCCTCCATCGAGAGCAACAGCTCTCGTGAGGGCCGGTGGCCATTTTCTGTTTCATCTCAGGCGCACGAGGTCGACTCTGCGCCCGGTTCATGATGGACTGGACCAACAAGGGCAGCATGGGCTGCCACAGCACGACACAACGACACAGCGGACGATCGCCGAGACACGAGTCTTCGGCACGCAACGAGGAGCTACGGTGGCGAACGACGACGAACAGCGGCGAGACGGGCGTGACGGAGACCGTCCGGATCGACCTCGACGCGAAGGCGACAGCGGTCGTTGGTCGTCTGGGCCGCGTGACTTCGAACGACGTGAAGGTGGTCGTGCTGGTGGTGGGGCCCCTCGTGGGGATCGTCCTCGCGGCGACAGCACGGACCGACGCCCGTCCGGCCGTGAATTCCGCGAAGGTGGAGCCCGGAACGACCGTCCTTCGTGGCGATCTGACCGGCCCGCAACTGACCGTCCGCGTCGTGATGGTGACCGTCCGTTCCGTGGGAACGACGATCGTCCCCGTCGTGACGGTGACCGTCCGTTCCGTGGGAACGATGACCGTCCCCGTCGTGATGGCGACCGGCCCGTTCGCGGTGGCAGCAACGACCGTCCGTTCCGTGGGAACGACGACCGTCCGCGTCGTGACGGTGACCGTCCGTTCCGTGGGAACGACGACCGTCCCCGTCGTGACGGTGACCGTCCGTTCCGTGGGAACGATGACCGTCCCCGTCCCCGTAGTGACGGTGACCGGCCCTTCCGCAGCAACGATGACCGTCCCCGTCGTGACGGAGATCGGCCCGTTCGCAGTGGTAGCAACGACCGTCCGTTCCGTGGCAATGACGACCGCCCCTCCCGCGACGGTGGAGCCGATCGGAAGCGGTTCGGCGACGGCAACCGCTCGGCCGGCGCCCGCTTCGGCGAGGCCGCTCGGGACGACTGGGAAGACCGGGACCCGTACGGCACCCGTTCGATCCGCCCGCGTCACGACGACCCCGAGATCCCGGACGAGATCGATGCCCGAGACCTCCACCCCGCCGCTCGTGCTGAGCTCAAGACCCTCAGCAAGGACAACGCTGACTGGGTGGCGCGACACCTCATCACCGCGGCGCTCCTCGTCGACTCCGATCCGGAGGAAGCGAACCAGCACGCGCTGAGCGCTGCACGCCGAGCCGGCCGCGTGGCTGTGGTCCGTGAGACCGCCGCGATCACGGCGTACCGTCTCGGCGACTTCGCCACGGCGCTCCGAGAACTCCGCACGTACCGACGGATCTCCGGCCGCAACGACCAGCTCCCGATGATGGTCGACTGCGAGCGCGGGCTCGGGCGCCCGGAGCGTGCCCTCGAGCTCGGACGGTCCGTCGACCGCGCCGCACTCGAGACGCCGGTGCAGGTCGAACTCGCGATCGCGATGTCCGGAGCACGTCTGGACCTCGGGAATCCCACAGCCGCGCTGGGCGAGCTGGAGATTCCACAGCTCGACCCCTCGACCGCCTACAGCTGGTCGCCGGCGCTCTACAGTGCTTACGCGGCCACGCTCGAGGAGCTCGGTCGCCAGGACGAGGCCGACGAGTGGTGGGCCCGCGTCGACCGCGCGGCCGAAGCCCTCGCGGAAGCCGCCGAAGACGATGCTTGGGAGACAGTGGATGTGGTCGAGGAAGCGATCGAAGTCGACGAGTTCGACGAGCCCGCAGACGACGAGCGCGGAGACGACGAGTCCCGCGACGACGAGTCCGGAGACGACGAGTCCGTCGAGCTCGATGACGCAGAACTCGGGGACGCCGAGCCGGGCAACGGGTACGTCAGCGCCCTCGGGGACGACGACCTCTACGACGACTCCGACGACGCCGGGGACCAGCCCGGCGAGATCGACGAAGACAACCCCCGCGACATCGACGGCTCCGCAGCCGGCTGAGACTCCGCGCACCCCGGTCGACGGCATCGACGTGGTCATGACCGACCTCGACGGTGTCGTCTACCGGGGACGGAACGCCATCCCACACGCCGTGGAGGCCCTCAACCAGGCCGCCACGTCGGCCCGCGTCGGCTACATCACCAACAACGCCTCGCGGCGTCCGATGGACGTCGCCGAACACCTCGAGCAGTACGGGCTCGAGGTGACCGCCGACGACGTCGTCACTTCCTCCCAGGCGGGGGCTCGGCTGCTCGCGACCCTCGTTCCGGAAGGATCGACCGTCCTCGTGATCGGCGGACTCGGACTGACGACGATCGTCGAGCAGGCCGGGTTCGTGGTGACCGACAGCGCGGACGACCACCCGGCAGCGGTCATCCAGGGGTTCTCGCCAGACCTGGGGTGGAAGCAGCTCGCCGAAGCCTCCTTCGCGTTGGCGGATGCCTCCGTACCGTGGGTGGCCACGAACATGGACTGGTCGATCCCGGTGGAGCGTGGCATCGCTCCGGGGAACGGGACCCTCGTGGCAGCGGTGCACCAGGCGGTGAGCCGGATGCCGGTCGTGGCCGGGAAGCCCGAGCGACCGATCTTCGAAGCGGCCCTGGCACGTTTCGGTGGCGAGCGTCCGCTGTTCATCGGGGACCGTCTGGACACGGACATCAAGGGCGCGAACGACGCCGGCATCCCGAGCGTGCTCGTGCTGACCGGCATCGACCAGCCGAAGCAGGTGCTGGCGGCTGACCAGCGCTCGCGGCCGACCTACGTGCTCAAGGACCTCCGCGGACTGCACGAGCCCTACCCGGACACCATCCGCAGCGAGGACCCGGACGGCACGCGTCGCGTGACCGTCGGGGAGTCGATCGTCTCGATGCGCGGACACGTCGTCCGAGCCGAGCACGTCGGGTCGGACGAGATGGACTTGCTGCGCGCCGGTGCGACCGCGATCTGGGACTCCGGCCTGGCCATCTACGGCCTCGACGTGGACCCGGCGCTGTACGGCGGCGAGTAGCGTGACCGGCGTGGAACCAGCCCGGAGCGACGACGTGACGGGCACTCCCTCCGCTGGCCGGTCGACCGGCGCGCCGACCGAGTCGCGGGCTGTTCCCGGACCGCCGCGCCCGACGCCCGGCGGTCTGCGCGGCGTCGAGACGATCCCGGGCGCCGACGCGGCCGTGACCGCGGACGCGGCCTGGACCTTGCACGCTGACTCGGCCTCGGCCTCGGCCTCGGCCTCGGCCGTTCGGAGCGGTGACGACCCAGACGGCGCGGCGGAGGTCTTGATCGAGTCCGGCGTCGACACCGTGGGTGGTCGGGCCGCAGGGGTCGAGCGTCTGCCGCTGGCGGATCGTGCGGACGCGTTCGCGGCGCTGCACGACGAACTCCGGACCCGGCTCGAACAGGGCGGGGACACTCGTGGGTGAGCGCGGGGACACCGCCGACCACGTCAGCGAGACAGCAGGTGGGGCCGACATCGCTCCCGGCACGACCTCCACGATCGGGACGTCCCCCACGAACGACACCGAGCACGTAGCCAGCACCGACCACACGGCCGGGACCGACCCGATGGCCAGCGCCGAGACCAGCACGGTGAGCGCTGACGGCAGCACGGTCGGCGCCGACAGCAGCACGGGCAGCGCCGGCACCAGCACCAGCACCAGCACCGCGATGCCGTCGACCGCCACGATGCGCCTCGACGCCGCGATCCCCGCGCGTGGTCTCGCGCGCTCCCGGACCGCCGCGGCCGCCCTCATCCTGGCCGGCCGTGTCACGATCGACGGGGTCCCGGTCGTCAAGGCCTCGACCCCGGTCACCGCCTCCTCGCACATCGTGGTGGACGCCGAGGACGAATGGGTCTCACGCGCCGCGCTGAAGCTCGTCGGCGCGCTCGACGCGTTCGGAGTCGACCCACGTGGCCGGACGGTCCTGGACGTCGGAGCCTCGACGGGCGGGTTCACCCAGGTGCTGCTCGCACGTGGTGCCTCGCGGGTGATCGCCCTCGATGTGGGTCACGGTCAGCTGGCCCCGGCGATCGCGATCGACGACCGGGTCGCCGTCGTGGAGGGGGTCAACGCCCGGAACCTCACGCGCGACGACTACCTGGCTCTCGACCCCGCTGCCGAGCGCACCAGTCTGGTGGTGGGGGACCTGTCGTTCATCAGCCTCCGCATGGTGTTGCCCGCCCTCGTCGCCGCGGTGCCGGCCGACGAGTTCGTCCTGCTGGTGAAGCCGCAGTTCGAGGTCGGCCGGACCGGCATCCGCGAGGGCATCGTCCGTAGTGCGTCGTTGCGGCAGGACGCGCTCATGAACGTCCTCTGGACCGCCTGGGACCTGGGCCTCGGAACGGCGGGCGTGGCGGCGTCCCCGATCGTCGGGACGCACGGCAACCACGAGTACCTCGCGCGTCTCCAGCGAGGTGCCGGGGAGAACCCGACAGAATGGATCCTCCGGGCGACGGAACTGGCAGAGGGAGCGCCATGAGCGACGAACGACACATCCTGCTGGTCTCGCACACCGGACGGCGCGACTCGATCGACGCCGCGGTCGAGGTGTGCGACATCCTGCACGACGCCGGTCTGACCCCCGTGATGCCCTTCGACGAGTACGCCGACATCCGCCGGGCCGAAGCATCGGTCGGTCAGGTCGACATCCTCGGCGTCGACGTGCGTCCGGACGAGATCGAGATCGTCATCGTCCTCGGTGGCGACGGCACGATCCTCCGCGCAGCCGAGCTGGCCCGGGGAACGAAGGCACCGATCGTCGGCGTCAACCTGGGGCACGTCGGGTTCCTCGCCGAGAGCGAGCGCGACGGCCTGGCCGAGACGGTCGAGCGCGCCCTGACCGGCGAGTACAAGGTCGAGGAGCGCGTCGCCCTGCAGGTCGACGTGGTCGTCGGCAACGAGATCGTCTACTCCAGTTGGGCGCTCAACGAGGCGACGGTGGAGAAGGCCTCTCGCGAGCGCATGCTCGAGGTCGTCACCGAGGTCGACGGCCGTCCGCTGTCGTCCTTCGGGTGTGACGGTGTGGTGTTCTCGACCCCGACCGGGTCGACCGCCTACTCCTTCTCCGGCGGCGGCCCCGTGGTGTGGCCGGACGTCGACGCGATCCTGATGGTGCCGCTGAGTGCCCACGCCCTGTTCTCCCGACCGATCGTGGTCGGCCCGGACCGGGTCCTGGCCGTCGAGGTCCTCCGGCGCACGAGCGGTGTGGGCGTCCTGTGGTGCGACGGGCGTCGAACGCACGACCTGCCTCCCGGAGCCCGCGTCGAGGTGCGCCGTTCGCCGGAGCCGGTGCGGGTTGCCCGGATCAAGGACGCCGCGTTCGCCGATCGCCTGGTCGCCAAGTTCCGGCTGCCGGTGGCGGGCTGGCGCGGGCCCCAGCGTGACGACGAGGACGTGTGACGCGGACCCTCGGCTGCCTGAAGCCCCGGGCAACACCACCAGTACCCCCACGAGCACGAGCATGAGCACGAGCACCGGCACCACGACGTGAACCAGCAGCAGGAGCACATCCAGTGATCGAGGAAATCCGCATCTCCGACCTCGGCGTGATCGGCGACGCCACGCTCGAGCTCGGCCCCGGCTTCACCGTCGTGACGGGTGAGACGGGCGCCGGCAAGACGATGATCGTCACCGCGCTCGGCCTGCTCCTCGGGGCCCGTGCGGACGCCGGCTCGGTCCGCCGTGGTGCACCGAACGCCGTCGTCGAGGGTCGCTGGGACCTGCCCGACCACGCGGCCGTCGCCGAGCGGGTCGAGGACGCCGGGGGCACGGTCGAGGACGGCGAACTCATCCTGACGCGCACGGTCTCGGCCGAGGGCCGCAGCCGTGCAACGGTGGGCGGCCGGACCGCTCCGGTCGCGGTGCTCGGCGAACTCGCCGACCAGCTCGTCACCGTGCACGGGCAGTCCGACCAGATCCGCCTGACCTCGGCAGCCGCGCAGCGTGCCGCCCTCGACGGGTTCGGCGGCGCAGCGGTCGAGAAGGCCCTGGCGAAGTACGTCGCCGTGTACGACGCCTGGCAGCAGCACACGGGCGACCTCGAGACGCTGACCCGTGACCGCGACGAGCGGCTCGCCGAGGCTGCGCGCCTCCGTGAAGCCTCCGCCGAGATCGAGGCCGCCGACCCGCAGCCGGGCGAGGACACCGAGCTCGCCGAACGCGCGGAGCGGTTGGGGAACCTCGAGGACCTCCGACTGTCCGCCGGCCTGGCGCACGAGGCCGTGTCGAGTGAGTCGCTCGACGGCCCGGACGTGATCGGCCTGGTCGAGTCGGCCCGGCGCGCGATCGAACGCGTCGCGAGCGTCGACCCGGCGCTGCAGCCGGTGCTGGAGCAACTGACCGAGCTGGGCATTCAGGCGAGTGAGGCCTCGGCGTCGCTGTCGAGCTACATCGGCTCGCTCGAACCCGAGGCCGGCCACGACCTCGAACTCATCAACGAACGACGGGCTCTGCTCGCCGGCCTGACCCGGAAGTACGGCGAGAGCGTCGAGGACGTCATCGCCGCCGGACAGCGTGCCTCCGACCGGCTCCTCGAGCTGGACGGCGACGACGACCGCATCGCGCAGCTGCAGCAGTCGGTCGAGTCCGACCGGGCAGCGCTCGAGGCCGCCGGCGCCGCCCTGACCAAGGTGCGGACGAAGGCGGCGACGGAACTGGCCAAGCGGGTCACCGCCGAGCTGAAGAGCCTGGCGATGGCCGGTGCGACCCTGGTGGTCGAGGTCACCGACGCCGGCGAGTTCCGTCGCCACGGGCGTGACCAGGTCGCGATCCTGCTGCAGCCGCACTCGGGCACCGACCCGCGGCCGATCGGCAAGGGTGCGTCCGGTGGTGAGCTCTCGCGTGTGATGCTCGCGATCGAGGTCGTGATGGCTGGCAGCACCACCGTCCCGACCTTCGTCTTCGACGAGGTCGACGCGGGTGTCGGCGGTGCGGCCGCGATCGAGATCGGCCGACGTCTCGCGGCGCTCGCCGAACGGACCCAGGTCATCGTGGTCACGCACCTGGCGCAGGTGGCCGCGTTCGCGAACAACCACCTCAACGTCGTCAAGGACGCCAGCGGCGCGGTGACCTCGTCGAGCGTCCGCCGCCTCGAGGGCGACGACCGACTGCAGGAGATGGCACGGCTGCTCTCCGGCCTCGGCGACAGCGCCAGCGGCATGGAGCACGCACGCGAGCTCCTCGAGGTCGCCGGCCGCTCCGCCTGACCGGTCCCCGCACCAGCGCGAGCACCGGTCCGAGCGCGGGCCGGGAGTACCGCCCGGGAGCACCAGCGCGAGCACCGGTCCCAGCACCGGCCGGGAGGCGCGCCTCACCCGGGTGCGCCGCCGCCGGACGCAACGCGCCGGACGCAACGCGCCCGGCGAACGCGGGTCGCGCCTCCCGGCACTTCTGACGTACGATGGAATCCCGTGGCGGACACTCTCAGCGGCGGAACCAATTCTTCGAACACGACCCCGAAGGTGACGAAGCAGATCTTCGTGACCGGCGGGGTCGTCTCGTCTCTCGGCAAGGGCCTGACGGCGGCCAGCCTCGGCAACCTGCTCACGGCACGCGGCCTCAAGGTCGTCATGCAGAAGCTCGACCCGTACCTCAACGTGGACCCGGGCACGATGAACCCGTTCCAGCACGGCGAGGTCTTCGTGACCGACGACGGCGCCGAGACGGACCTGGACATCGGGCACTACGAGCGCTTCCTCGACATCGACCTGGCGCAGTCGGCGAACGTCACGACCGGCCAGGTCTACTCGACGGTCATCGCCAAGGAACGTCGTGGCGAGTACCTCGGCGACACCGTCCAGGTCATCCCGCACATCACCGACGAGATCAAGCGTCGGATGCGCGAGCAGTCCGAGAACGACCCGCAGCCCGACGTCATCATCACCGAGGTCGGCGGCACGGTCGGTGACATCGAGTCGCAGCCCTTCATCGAGGCGGCACGGCAGGTGCGCCACGAGCTCGGCCGCAACAACGTGTTCTTCGTGCACGTCTCCCTGGTGCCGTTCATGGCGGCATCGGGTGAGCAGAAGACGAAGCCGACGCAGCACTCGGTCGCGCAGCTCCGCTCGATCGGCATCCAGCCGGACGCCCTCGTGCTCCGCAGCGACCGCCCCGTCTCGGACGCCAACAAGCGCAAGATCGCGCTGATGTGCGACGTCGACGAGGACGCCGTGGTGAACGCGGTGGACGTCCCGTCGATCTACGACATCCCGACGATGCTGCACGACCAGGGCCTCGACCAGGTCATCATCGAGGCCCTCCGCCTCGAGGCGCACGACGTCGACTGGTCGCGCTGGAACGGTGTGCTGACCGCGGTGCACGAGCCGAAGAAGGCCGTGACGATCGCCCTGGTCGGCAAGTACATCGACCTGCCCGACGCCTACCTGTCGGTGACCGAGGCGCTGCGTGCCGGCGGCTTCGCCCACACCGCGAAGGTCACGCTGAAGTGGGTCGCCTCGGACGAGTGCCTCACCCCGGAGGGCGCGGCGAAGAACCTCGGCGACGTCGACGGCATCTGCATCCCCGGTGGCTTCGGGATCCGCGGCATCGAGGGCAAGCTCGGCGCGCTGAAGTTCGCCCGTGAGCAGGCCATCCCGACGCTCGGTCTGTGCCTCGGCCTGCAGTGCATGGTCATCGAGTACGCCCGCCACGAGGCCGGCCTGCTCGACGCCTCGAGCACCGAGTTCGACCCGGAGACCTCCACCCCGGTCATCGCGACGATGGCGGAGCAGGTGGACATCATCGCCGGTGGCGACCTGGGCGGCACGATGCGCCTCGGCATGTACCCGGCGCACTTCACCGAGGGCAGCCTCGCCGCCGAGCTGTACGGCTCGACGGAGGCATCGGAGCGCCACCGTCACCGCTACGAGGTCAACAACCACTACCGCGAGCAGATCGCGGACGCAGGCATGGTCTTCTCCGGCACCTCGCCCGACGGAACCCTCGTCGAGTACGTCGAGCTGGACCGTGCGGAGCACCCGTTCTACATCGGCACCCAGGCACACCCGGAGCTCCGCTCGCGTCCGAACCGCGCGCACCCGCTCTTCGCGGGCCTCGTCGGTGCGGCGATCGAACGCAACGAGTCGACGCGCCTGTTCGACCCGGAGACCGAAGCGGTCGCCTGAGCCGGCGGGTCGCGGTCGCGACCACGTGACGGACGGGAGGCTCCCCACCAGCAGGTGGGGAGCCTCCCGTCCGTCGTCCGCCGCGCTGGACGCTCGTCGTCGACGGTGGGGCAGGATGGCGAGGTGACTGACGCACCGATCGCCGACGAACCCGCCTCCTTCGACGTGACCGCCTCCGAGCGGGTGTTCGAGGGTGCGGTCTGGGACATCACCCGTGACACCGTCGACTACAACGGCACGGACATGGTCCGCGAGTACATCGACCACACCGGCGCCGTCGCGGTGTTCGCGGAGGACGAGGACGGCCGTGTCCTGGTCATCCAGCAGTACCGTCACCCGGTGCAGGTGCGCGACTGGGAGCTGCCGGCCGGGCTGCTCGACCACGAGGGCGAGGACCACCTGACCGCCGCGAAGCGCGAGCTCGCCGAGGAGGCCGACGTCGAGGCCGACCACTGGGAGCACCTGGTCCGCTACAACACGTCCTCGGGCGGCAGCAACGAGTTCATCGAGGTGTTCCGGGCGACCGGGGTGCGGGCGACCTCGTCGGCGTTCGAGCGGGAGGCCGAGGAGGCCGACATCGTGATCCGCTGGGTGCCGCGCACCGAGCTCGTGGCCGGGATCCTCGAGGGACGACTGCACAACTCGGCGCTCATCGTGGCGACGCTCGCGGTGGAGGCCGCCGAGCGCCGCTAGCGGGCTCGGCCGGTCCGCCTCGGCGGTCTCGTCCCCGGTAGCCTCGTCGGGTGATGCCGTTCGAGCGTGCCGTGCAGGACCACCTGCGGCACATCGCCATCGAGCGGGGGCTGTCGCCGCACACCCTCTCGGCGTACCGGCGCGACCTCGCGACGTTCGGCGAGTGGATCGGCACGCAGCCGGTCGTCGCCTCCAGCGGCGCAGACCGTGCCGGCGGGGCCGGGGTGCTCGAGGACGTCGGACGTCTGGCGCGCGCGGACCTCGCCGGGTTCGTGCAGTACCTCACCACCCGTCCGGAGGGGCCGCTGGCGCCGAGGTCGGTCGCGCGGATGCTCAGCTCGGTGCGCTCGTTCTCGGCGTTCGCCGCGGGAGAGGGCTGGCTGCCGCTCGACCCTGGTGCCTCGGTCCGCCCGCCGAAGGCACCGATGCGGTTGCCGAAGGCGATCTCCGTGCACGACATGGAGCGACTGATCGGTTCCGTCGTGGGCGACGACCCGGTGCAGCTCCGGGACCGGGCGCTCCTCGAACTGCTGTACGCGACCGGGGCGCGCATCTCGGAAGCGGTGGGGCTCTCCGTCGACGACGTGACGACGCTCGCCGACGTCGACGAGGTCTCGGACGAGGACACCGACGTCTCCGTGGTGCGGGTCACCGGCAAGGGGAACAAGCAGCGGATCGTGCCGCTCGGCAGCTACGCCCGGGCTGCGGTCGACGCGTACCTGGTGCGGGCCCGGCCGGTGTTCGCCGTCCGGGGGTCCGCGACGCCGGCGCTGTTCCTCGGTGCCCGCGGAGCCCGGTTGTCGCGGCAGAGCGCCTGGCTCGTCATCCAGGCGGCGGCGGAGCGGGCCGAGCTGGCGGCGCACGTGTCGCCGCACACCTTCCGGCACTCGTTCGCCACGCACCTGCTCGAGGGCGGCGCGGACGTCCGGGTGGTGCAGGAGCTGCTCGGGCACGCAAGTGTGGCGACGACGCAGATCTACACGCTGGTGACGGCGGACATGCTGCGGGACGTGTACCAGACGGCACACCCGCGGGCGCGGCGGTAGGCGGAGCGGGGGGCCGCGGCGCCCGGACCGTGGCAACCTTGGCGCATGGACCTCGAGGTGGGGCCGGGGCTGACGATCCCCGAGTCGGAACTGCAGTGGCGGTTCTCGCGGTCGTCCGGCGCCGGGGGCCAGCACGTCAACACCTCGGACAGTCGTGTCCAGCTGACCTGGGACGTCGCGGGGTCGTCGGCGGTGACCGAGGAGCAGCGGACGCGGATCCTCGAGCGGACCGGTCGGCGGACGGCTGCCGCGGGAGCGATCACCGTGACGGTGTCCGCGCGGCGGTCGCAGCTGCGCAACCGTGAGGCTGCGCTCGACGCGCTCCGCGAGCTCCTGCGGGAAGCGCTCGCCCCGCCGGCCCCGGCACGGCGTCCGACCCGGCCGACACGGGGCTCACAGCGCCGACGCCTGGCGGGCAAGCAGCAGCGGTCCGCCACGAAGCAGCAGCGTCGGCGGCCGTCGGACGACTGACCGACGCCCGACGGCCGGAGGGGTGCCGGACTCAGAACAGGTGCAGGTGCCCGTTCGCCACGACGACCCCGGTCGCGACGGCGAGCACGAGCGCGGACGCCCCGATGCTCTGCCCGACGACCCGCCAGGGACCGGTGGCGCCCGGACGGACCAGGGCGACCAGGCCCGCGGCGATGCCGAGCAGACTGGCGAGCCCCCAGGGGTTCACGACGAGGGACACGATCGCGGCCACGACGGCCAGCGCCGCGAACAGGCAGACCCGTCGGTCGCTGCTGCCGTACGCCCAGGAGTGGGCCTCGACGACACGGGCGGACGCCTCGACGGAGAACGCCGGCCCGGCCGGCATCGCGGCGAGGACGGGGACGACGGGGTCCGGTGCCTCGCGGGGGAGCACCCGGGTCGCCTCACCCCAGGCGTGACCGTCCCACCACCGCAGTCGCGCGGTGTCCTGTGGGTCCGGGAACCAGCCGGCGGCCGGCAGCGTCACGGGGAACTCCTGGTGTGTGCGGGGGTCGTCAGTGCGTTCCGACGGTACCCGGCACACTTCCCGTCCCGCTGCCCCAGAGCGGGTGTCGGCAGAAGGGGGGACCGGTCGGCCCGGCCCCCACCTCAGACCGCTGCGGGAGCGGCGTCCACCTCGGTGAAGACGTCCTTCACGGCGGCGAGCAGCCGGGCGTTGAAGTCCACGCCGAGCTGGTTCGGCACGGTCACCAGGACGGTGTCGGCGTCGCGGACCGCCTGGTCGGCGGCGAGTTCCGCGACGAGCTGTTCCGGCTCGCCGATGTACGACCGACCGAACCGGGCGAGACCGCCGTCGAGGTGTCCGACCTGGTCCTGACCCTCGACCTGCGCGCGGACGCCGAAGTAGTGGCGCGACTCGTCGTCGATGATCGGGATGATGCTGCGGCTCACGCTGACCCGGGGCTCGCGCTCCCAGCCCATCTCGCGCCAGGTGGAGCGGAAGCGCTCGATCTGCTCCGCCTGCAGCTGGTCGAAGGGCACGCCGGTGTCCTCGGTGAGCAGGGTCGACGACATCAGGTTCATGCCCTGCTCGGCCGTCCACTCGGCGGTGGCCCGCGTGCCGGCACCCCACCAGATGCGCTCGGACAGGGTGTCGGACTGCGGCGTGATCGCGAGCGAGCCGACCGCGCCGGTCATCTGCGGGTTCGCGTTCGCCATCGGCTCGCCGGCGATGGCCCGCCGGAAGACCGCGGTGTGGTCACGCGCCAGGTCGGCGCCGTTCTCGTCGTCGGACTCGGGCACGTAGCCGAACGAGCGGTAGCCGGCGAGGGCGGTCTCGGGTGATCCCCGACTCACGCCGAGCTGCAGTCGGCCGCCGGAGATGAGGTCGGTGGCCGCGGCCTCCTCCGCCATGTACAGCGGGTTCTCGTAGCGCATGTCGATCACGCCCGTGCCGATCTCGATGCGGCTGGTCCGGGCGGCGATCGCGGACAGCAGCGGGAAGGGCGCGGCCTGCTGCGGTGCGAAGTGGTGCACGCGGAAGTACGCGCCGTCGACACCCACTTCTTCCGCCGCGACGGCGAGGTCGATCGCCTGCACGAGGGACTCACGCGCGCTGCGCACCCGGGAGCCGGGCACGTCACGCCAGTGCCCGAAGGAGAGGAACCCGATCTTCGTCATGTGCATGCGAACGCATCCGGCTGGGCGGGCATTCCGGCGGACTACGGTCGAGGACATGGACTTCGATCCGCGGACCACCCTGCTGACCGAACGGACCCGTGCGACGAAGCTGCTGGTCGACGTCGAGCGCAGCATGCTGGACGTCAGTGATGCGCGGGACGGCGCGAACACCGACGACGAGCACGACCCGGAGGGCTCGACCCTGGCCTGGGAACGCAGCTCGCTCGGTGCCGTGCGGGACGACGCCCGCCGCCGGGTCGAGCAAGTCGACGCGGCCCTCGGGCGGCTCGACGCGGGGACCTACGGCCGCTGCGCGGTGGGCGGGGAGCCGATTCCGCAAGCGCGCCTGGCCGCGGTCCCGTGGGCGGCGACGTGCGTCGCGCACGCGTGACGGGCCTCCAGGCCGGACGGGAGGCGCGGCAGACCCCGGAACGCACGTCGCGATGCGCAGTCCCCACCCTGCTCCGACCCGTTCCGCCGCGGTTTCCCAGCCGCGCGCCCTAGCGTGCGGACATGCACGGCGACCCGACTGAGCCTCCCCGGAGTGCTGCTCCCGACGCATCATCCGGTCGGCAGCGCTTCCAGTGGTTCCGTGACCTGCGCACGTGGATCCACGCCCGACCGCACGTGCACCTCTTCTACAAGGTCCTGGTCGGGATCGTCGGCGGGCTCATCGTCGTCATCGGCCTGATCCTGGTTCCGCTGCCCGGTCCGGGCTGGCTCGTCGTGTTCGTCGGTCTGACGGTCCTGGCGAGCGAGTTCCACTTCTTCCACCGCATCATCACCTGGCTCCGCGCGAAGCTGCACCGGTTCTGGGACTGGGCGAAGCACCACGCGCCGTCGAAGCGCATGCGCGACGCGGCGGACAAGGGCAAGGCGGACGTCGATGCCGCGCACGCCGAGGCGCACCGGAACGTCGGGGTGCAGCGCCCGCGCGGCCAGACCGCACGGACTGGGCACTGACCGCGCGGACCGGGCACTCACCGGCGGGCCGGCACTGACCGCGCGGACCGGGCGCTGACCGCGCGCACCGGGCGCTGACCGGCGCTGGGGGCCGCCCGCAGTCTGCTCGCCGCTCGCTGCGCGTCAGACCGTGCGGACCGATCCGGTCGCGGTGCGTTCGACCTCGTCGGCTGCGGCCTCTTCCACCTCGGCCGCGTCCTTCGACGTGACCTGCAGGACGAGGGCGACGAGCGCCGCGAGGACGATGAACGCCCCGTAGCCGGCGAGCACCGGCACCAGGCCGAGCGCCGGCTCGAGGAACCCGCCGATGACGCTCGGCACGCCGAAGGCCAGGTAGCTGACCACGTAGATCGTCGACAGCAGTCCGGCGCGGTGGGTGGGTGCCGCGGTGGCGAGGAGCATCCGGAGCGGCGCCTGGAACCCCGCGCCGAAGCCGACACCGGCGATCGCGCTGCCGACGACCAGTCCGGGCAGCAACGGCATGACCACGAACGTGACCGTGACGATCGGCCCGAGGACGAGCGCGACGAGGCCGAGCAGGACGGCCTTGCGGGTGTCGACCCGCTGGATCGCCAGGCCGGTCAGGGCGCCGACACCGGTGACCACGGCGATCAGGGCACCGGCCGCGAAGTGGTTGTGGATGCCGAACACCGCGCCGAGGGCGGAGGGCACGAGCGACAGGAACAGTCCGCCGAGCGCCCAGCTGGACACGAGCGACCCGGCGACGCTGCGGAACAGCCGACGGGAGGCCCGTGGCACCGACACCGTCGGACGGAGCGACCGCAGTGCCCCGGGTCGAGCGACGACCTGCTCGGGGACGACCACGAGCGCGACGACGAGCAGCACGAGGAGCGTGCCGAACAGCAGGTAGACGAGCTGCTCCGGCGCGGGACCCCACTCGACCAGTGCCCCGCTCGACAGTGCACCGGTGGCGAGGGCGATCGGCGGGATGACGCCGTTGAGGACACCCGCGAGCGCGGGGTGCCGCTCGAGCGAGTTGTCGATGAGTGCCGCTCCCAGGGCACCGATGAGCAGCCCGACCGAGACGCCCTGCACGATGCGGTCGACGATGAGCGCGCCGAGCCCGTCGGCGACGGCGAACAGCCCGAGCGACACGGCGACGCCGAGGCCGCCGACGACCAGGACGGGCTTCCGGCCGACGTGGTCCGACAGCCGACCGGCGATGAGCAGGCTGAGCAGCAGCCCGGCGACGTAGATCGCGAACACCGCGGTGAGCATCAGCGGCGTGAGGTGCCACTCGGCCGCGTAGACCGGGTAGATCGGCGACGGCACGGCCGACGAGGCGACCGAGACGAGGAGCATCGTCGCGAGGATCCAGAACCCTGCGACGGAACGTGGTGACTGCATGGCCGTCCCTTTCATTGTACGACTGCATTCGTACCTTACTCGCGCTGTACGACGCAAGTCGTACTAGTCGGTGCGGAGTGGTACCGTCCGTGCATGCCCGAGCGCACCGACGGAGCCGCACCACTCCCGCAGCACACCCCGCTTCCGCAGCCGACGCCGGCCGAGATGGACCTGCCGGTCGTCCTGGACGCCCTGTCCGACCCGATCCGGCTGTCGATCCTGCACCGGTACCTGGTCGACGGTGCCGGCGAGGAGCGCTCCTGCGGCTGGGTCGGCATCGACCGGCCGAAGTCGACGCTGACGCACCACTTCCGGGTCCTCCGCGAAGCCGGGCTGCTCGAGCAGCACCTCGAGGGGCTGACCCGCGTCAGCCGAGTCCGGACCGACGAGGTCCAGCAGCG
The DNA here is from genome assembly GCF_030407555.1 of Curtobacterium sp. APC 4022. Lineage (NCBI taxonomy): Bacteria > Bacillati > Actinomycetota > Actinomycetes > Micrococcales > Microbacteriaceae > Curtobacterium > Curtobacterium sp. APC 4022. Next base: position 27,151 of record NZ_JASDDD010000026.1, on the reverse strand, counting down.
GTTCCCGGGCCTGCTCGACCTGGTCCTCGACTGGCAGGTGCCCGCCGGCCTGGTCCGCGCCGAGGCCCTGGCGTGAGCGGCGAGATCGGCGTGAGCGCAGTCCGGTTGCCCGACGTCGTCGCCGAGCCCGCCGTCACCTCGGCGCTCGCCGCAGACCTGACCACCGACGGCTACACGGTCGAGGGCGTCGACGCGCTCTGGGGCACCGAGGCCGCCGCTGCGCTGCACCGCGGTGTCCGGGTCGCCGCCCGCCGGGCACTCGCCGCCCGACCGACGACCCCGCTGTCCACCACCGCCACGCTCTTCGTGCTCGGTCTGCCGGTGCCGCGGGCCGACGCCGAGGCCGCGTTCCCGACCGTCGGCGTTCCGGCCCTGGTCGCGGCCGGGGTCCTGCGCATCGACGGGGACTCGGTCGCCGCCGCGGTGGACCTCCGCCCGTACGCGTTCGTCGACGACCTGGGTGCCGGCAGCTGGTGGATCGTCTCCGACCTCGGCGAACTCGCCCTCGGCCACGCCATCAGCGAGGAGCACGTCCTCGGCATCGGCGGCGCCACCACCACGCTGAGCGGCCTGCAGCTGCCCGTGCCGGTCCGGCGGGTGCTCGACCTCGGCACCGGCTGCGGCATCCAGGCCATGCACGCCCGACGCTTCGCCGAGCAGGTCGTCGCCACCGACATCTCCCGACGGGCGCTCGACATCGCCCGCTTCAACGCGCAGCTGAACGGCATCGACGGCATCGAGTTCCGCCACGGCTCACTGTTCGAGCCGGTGGCGGGGGAGCGGTTCGACCGCATCGTCTCGAACCCGCCGTTCGTCATCACCCCTCGGCGCGAGGGTGTCCCCGCCTACGAGTACCGCGACGGCGGGATGGTCGGCGACGCGCTCGTCGAGACCGTCCTCCGCGGTCTGGCCGAGCACCTGGAGCCCGGCGGCACCGCGCAGCTGCTCGGCAACTGGGAACACCGGTGGGGCCACGACGGCCTGGAGCGCGTCCGCTCCTGGTTCGCCGACACCGACCTGGACGTGTGGGTGGTCGAACGGGAGCGCGAGGACCCGCCCGCCTACGCCGAGACGTGGATCCGCGACGGCGGCACGAAGCCGGGCACGCCCGTCTTCGACGACCTGGTCGACGCCTGGCTCGACGACTTCCGCGACCGGCACGTCACCGGGGTCGGCTTCGGCTACGTCGTCGTCCGGTCGGGAGGCACCTCCGCCCTCCGCCGCTTCGAGCGCCTCCCACAGGTGCTCGGCGCCAACCCCGCCGGCCTGGGCGCCACCATCGCCCGCACCCTCGACGCGGTCTCGTGGCTCGCCGGACGGGACGACGACGCGTTCGCCGCCGCGCACCTCCGGGTCGCCGGTGACGTCACCGAGGAACGGCACTACTGGCCGGGCAACGACGACCCCACCGTGATGACGCTCGTGCAGGGCGGCGGGTTCGGCCGACGGGTCGACGCCGACACCGCGCTGGCCGCGTTCGTCGGCGCGGCCGACGGCGAGCTCACGGTCGGGCAGATCGTCGGCGCGATCGCCCAGCTCACCGGCGTCGACGACCGGGCGCTGTCCGCGGACCTGCTGCCGCGCCTCCGCGACCTGGTCCTCGACGGCCTGCTCCTCCCCGCGTAGGGGCCCGCGAGGGGGTCAGGGGCGCCAGGTGTGCTCGGGGGCGTAGCCGAGCAGCTCGCGGGCCTTGTCCGAGGACAGCAGGGAACTCGTGCCGTCGATCTCGGCACGACGCTCGACGTCCGGCAGGAACCGCTCGACGAGCTCCAGCGTCGGCGTCTCCATCACGGTGTCCGGACTGGCGATGATGAACGCCTCGAACCCGGTCAGCTCGCTCTCCACCGCCTTGCGCACGGCCTGGGCGCCGTCCCGCGAGTCGATGTACGACCACAGGTTGAAGGTCTTCGCCTCCGGGGACGCGTCCCACGGGAACGCCGGGTAGTCCGTCTCGTCCATGACGTTCGAGAAGCGCAGGCCGATCATCTTCAACTGCGGGTCCCAGCGGGTGAAGTGGCGCGCCATCTCCTCCTCCACCGCCTTGCCGAGCGAGTACGACGACTGCGGCCGGACCGCGAACTCCTCGTCGACGGGCAGGTAGGGCGGGTGGTGCTCACCCATCGGGATCCCCAGGAGCGTCTCACTGGACGCCCACACCACGTTCCGGATGCGGGCTGCGCGGGCGGCGTGGAACACGTTGATCGACGCGGTCACGTTGTTCGTGATGAGCGCGACGTCCGGCACCTGGCCCGGCGCGGGCACGGCCGCGAGGTGCACCACCGCGTCGACCGAGTCGTAGCGGTCGTCGACCCCGAGGAACGTGTTGAGCACCTGGCCGTAGTCGGTCAGGTCCGTGCGGACGAACTGCACCCGCTCCGGCTTGTCCGGGGAGGCCACCCGGTCGAGGAGCACGACGTCGTAGCCGTGCTCGTCCAGGTCGCGGACGACCGCCCGTCCGAGCTTGCCGCTGCCACCGGTCACCACTACACGCGTCATCGCGTCACTCCACCTCGTCGTCGAGACCCCGGGTCGGGTCACGCCCATCCTGCCCTGCCGGTGGTGGACGCAACCAGGTACGGGCGGTACCTGCCCGCCGGAGGGTGGGCGAGCCTCCCGGCTAGGTCAGGAGCCGACCGAGACCCGGGCCATGGCGAGTCGGGTGACGAGTTCGACGTGCTCCGCCATGTCGCGGCTCGGGTCGTAGAGCCACTGGATCTGCAGTCCGTCCGCGACGGCGAGGAGGACGCTCGCGAGTTCCGCCGGGTCGAGGTCGCTCCGGAGCCGTCCGTCCACTTGCATCGCGCGGAAGTCGGCCGTCATGCGGGCACGACCCGACTCGTAGCGCTCGCGGAAGTACGCGTGTGCCGGGTGTTCCGGGTCGGTCGCCGCTGCCGCCGACAGGTTCACGAACATCTGGACCAGCCCCGGCACCTCGGCGTTGTGGCGGACGACCGACGCCAGGAGCGACGCGAGGTCGGGGGCGTCCCACTGGGCCGCACGGTCCTCCTCGTCACGGCGTCGGAGCACCGCGACCCAGAGGTCGTCCTTCGAGTCGAAGTAGTGCAGCAGGCCGGCCTGGGTGAGACCGACGGCGGCCGCGATGTCCCGGATGCTCGTCCGCCGGAACCCCTGGGTGGCGACACGGTCGAGCGCGACGGCGAGGATCTCCTCGCGCTTCGCGATGCCCTTCGCGTACGAACCCCGTCGTGCCATGGCGCGACTGTACCGTCCGGGGGCGGAGTGCCCTCCCGGGCGGCGGCTGCCGGCGTGACCCTCGGACTGGAGCGCCTGACGAGGCTGTACATCCGTCCATTTTCCGCACCGCGTCCGATGACGTCGGTACGCTTGTCGGTGCGCCAGTCGGCTGGTTACCGTCGGCGCACGCATCGAAGAAGGACTGCCGAGTGTGTGTCGCGGCCTCCTGATCCGGCCGATGACGCCCCGGTGGTCCTGATGCGTTCCGATGCGCCCCCGCACCTGGTGCGGGGGCGCATCCTCGTTCCGGGAAGCGCACTGTGGCAGCCGGTACCCGTCTTCCTCCGGGTGTGACAAAGAGGTGCGCAAGTGGAACGATGAGTGCACCATCGCGTCCGGATCAGGGATGCCATGGTCGTCCGGCGGGGGAGCCCACGGGACTCACCGACCCGTGGGCCCCGTCGGATGTTCCCTGGTCGTTCGCGCGGTTGCGTGCCCGCTTGCCCGCTTGCCCGCTTGGCCGCTTGCTCAGGCGGCGCGGACCGACGGGGCGATCTCCTCGGCGATGATCCGCAGGATCCGCTCGTGGGAGGCGCCGTCCCCGTTGGCGGGCAGGGTCACGACGAGTTCGTCGGTCGCCGCCACTGCCGGGTCGGCACGCAGGGCGTCGATGATGGCGGCCGGCTCGCCCGAGAGCACCTTGCTGAAGCGGAACGGCGGGCCCGAGAGCGGTCGGCCCTCGTCGTCCATGCCGGCTGCGTACCCGGTGAGGAACTCCTCGTGCACGGCGCGGTCGTGGTCGTCGAGCAGCGGGACGATGATGCGGCCGACGGCGACCTTCGCCTGCCGGTCCGGGTGCAGGTCGGCGAACCGTTCGCGGTAGGCCCCGATCTGTGCGGCCTGCGCCACCGCGAAGGGCTCGCCGGTGTCCTCGGTGTTCAGGGTCGAGCAGTGCAGCAACAGGCCCTTCTCCGCCGTTCGGACCGCGGTGCCCATGCTGCCGCCACCCCACCAGACACGGTCGAGCAGACCGGGGCTCCGGGGCTGCAGGGTGAGTTCGGCGCCGGCGGGGATGCTCTCGTAACCCTTGCCCGCCGAGCCGAGGGCGTCGCCGTGCAGGACCTCGAGCAGTCGGGAGGCGCGGGCTTCGGCCTCGTCGCGGAAGGACCGCTCGGAGGCGCCGAACACCGGGTCGAGGATCGGGCCGTAGCCGGCGATGCCGGTGCTGATGCCGAGCTGCACGCGCCCACCACTGAGCAGGTCGACGGTGCTGGCGTCTTCGGCCAGGCGCACCGGGTCCTCGTAGCGCATGCCGAGCACGGCGGTGCCGAAGCCGATCGTGCTGGTCCGCTGGGCGGCGGCGGCGAAGAACGTCATCGGGCTCGTGAGGAACGGCTCGAAGTGCCGGCCGCGGACCCAGCCGGTGCCGTAGCCCAGGGTCTCCGCGGTCTGGAAGAGCCGGAGTCCGTCCTCCAGGGCGCTCGCGGCACCGTCGGTACCGCCGTGGTTCGGGACGAAGGAGAGGAAGCCGAGTTCGCGCACGGGGCGAGTCTATGCGGCCGTATGGATCTGTGGAAGGTGCGGGGTCTGTCCACGGATGTCGAGCCTCCCGTCCGTCGGCCACGGCCGGGCTGGGAGGATGGGCACATGACCGACGCCACCACTGCTGCCCCGCTCGTCGCCGCGATGCCGGCGGCCCCCGGCGGTGTGGTCGACCCCGACGCCGTCTACCAGGCCTTCGCCGACTGGGCGGAGTCCGGCGGACGGCCGCTGTACCCGGCGCAGGACGAAGCCCTCATCGAGCTGGTGTCCGGCGCCAACGTCGTCCTGAGCACCCCGACCGGCACCGGCAAGTCGCTCGTCGCGGCCGGCGCCCACTTCGCCGCACTCGCGGAGGGCAAGCGCAGCTACTACACCGCGCCGATCAAGGCCCTGGTCTCCGAGAAGTTCTTCCAGCTCGTCGACCTGTTCGGCGCCCAGAACGTCGGCATGGTCACGGGCGACTCGGCAGTGAACGCCGACGCCCCGATCGTCTGCTGCACCGCCGAGATCCTCGCGAACCTGGCGCTGCGCCAAGGACCCGACGCCGACGTCGACGTCGTGGTGATGGACGAGTTCCACTTCTACGGCGACGCCGACCGCGGTTGGGCCTGGCAGGTGCCGCTGCTCGTGCTCGAACGGGCACAGTTCCTGCTCATGTCCGCCACCCTCGGCGACGTCACGACCATCGCGGACGACCTCTCCCGTCGGACCGGACGCCCGACCGCACGGGTCACCGGCGTCTCCCGCCCCGTGCCGCTCGAGTACGAGTACGTGATGACCCCGGTGCAGGAGACCGTCGAACGGCTGCTGGAGGAGGGCAAGGCGCCGGTCTACATCGTGCACTTCGCCCAGGCCGCCGCCCTCGAACGCGCCCAGGCGCTCATGTCGGCCAAGGTCGCCTCCCGCGAACGCCGCGACCAGATCGCCGAGGCCATCGCCGGCTTCCGCTTCAGCGCCGGGTTCGGACAGACCCTGTCGCGCCTGATCCGCGCGGGCATCGGCGTCCACCACGCCGGCATGCTGCCGAAGTACCGACGGCTGGTCGAACAACTCGCCCAGCGCGGCCTGCTGCCGGTCATCTGCGGCACCGACACCCTGGGCGTCGGGATCAACGTGCCGATCCGCGCCGTGCTGTTCACCGGCCTGACGAAGTTCGACGGCACCAAGATGCGCCAGCTCTCCGCTCGCGAGTTCCACCAGATCGCCGGCCGTGCCGGACGGGCCGGGTACGACACCGAGGGCGACGTCGTCGCCGAAGCGCCCGAGCACGACATCGAGAACGCCCGCGCCGTCGCCAAGGCCGGGGACGACCCGAAGAAGAAGAACAAGATCAAGCGGAAGAAGGCACCCGAGGGCTTCGTGTCCTGGGGGCAGGCGTCCTTCGAACGGCTGATCGGCGCCGAGCCCGAGCCGATGGCGTCCCGGATGCGGATCACCCACGCGATGGTGCTGTCCGTCGTCGCCCGCGGTGGGGACGCCTTCGAGGACGTCCGCTCGCTCGTCTACGACAACCACGAACCCCGCGCCCGACAGCTCGCGATGGCACGCCGAGCCCTGACCATCGCCCGGACCCTCGTCAACGCCCGGGTGATCGAGAAGGTCGACGGCACCTACCGGCTCACCGTCGACCTACAGGCGAACTTCGCGCTCAACCAGCCGCTGTCGCCGTTCGCGCTCGCCGCCTTCGAACTGCTCGACCCCGAGTCGCCGACCTTCGCCCTCGACATGGTGTCCATCGTCGAGGCCACCCTCGACGACCCGCGGGCGATCCTGTCGCAGCAGCAGTTCAAGGAACGTGGCGAGGCGGTCGCCCGGATGAAGCAGGAGGGCATCGAGTACGACGAGCGGATGGAGCTCCTCGAAGCGGTCACCTGGCCGAAGCCGCTCGACGAACTGCTCACCGCCGCGTACGAGAGCTACGCCGACGAACAGCCCTGGGTGCTCGACTTCTCGCTGTCCCCGAAGTCCGTCGTCCGCGACATGTACGAGCGGGCGATGACCTTCGGCGACTACGTGCGCTTCTACCAGCTCACCCGCTCCGAAGGGCTGGTCCTGCGGTACCTGTCGGACGCGTACCGCACCATGCGGCAGACCATCGCGGACGAGCACCGCACCCAGGAGCTCGACGACATCATCGAGTGGCTCGGCGAACTCGTGCGCCAGGTCGACTCCTCGCTCGTCGACGAGTGGGAGGCGCTGATGAACGGGGACATCGCGCTCGCCGAGGCGGAACACGAGGAGATCGCGCCGCCGCAGCCCGCCCGACTCACCGGCAACGTCCGCGCCTTCCGCGTCCTGGTCCGCAACGCCCTGTTCCAGCGCGTGCTGCTGGCCGCGCGGGACGACATCGAGGGCCTCGGCGAACTCGACGCCACCGCCGGCTTCGACCAGCACGCCTGGGACGCCGTGCTCGAGGAGTACTACGACGAGCACGACACGATCGGCATCGACGCCGAGGCCCGGTCGATGCAGTACCTCGTGCTCTCCGAGCAGGGGCGGACCTGGCGTGCGCGACAGATCTTCGCCGACCCGGCGGGTGACAAGGACTTCGGGTTCTCGGCGACCATCGACCTCGACGCTTCGGACGACACGGGGGAGGCGGTGGTCCGTGTCACCGAGATCGGCCGTTTCGACGGGTGGGCCGAGGTCGACGTCGACTGAGTGCGCGTGGTCCGGCCCGCTCTGCTCCGGGGAACGCACGGCTCGCCTGGCCGGAACACGTGGGCAGCCGACCGGGTACGGTCAGCCGCAGCCCACGGAAGGAACCCCCATGCGAATCGGCTCCAGCATCGCCTTGATCGTGATCGGCGCCATCGTCGCGTTCGCGGTCGACTACCAGGTCGCCGGCATCGACCTGCGCCTCATCGGCTACATCCTGATGGCCGCCGGCGTCGTCCTGCTCATCATCAGCCTGGCGGTCGGCTTCGGCGGACGCCGGACCACCACCACGACGCGCTCCGGCGTCGACCCGGCCTCGGGCGAACAGATCACCCAGCAGGACCGCCGCGACGGCACCTACTGAAGCCAGATGACAGACAGCGAGGGCGGGACCGATCGGTCCCGCCCTCGCTGTCTGTCATCTGGCTTCTGGCGACCGTCTTGCGGTCTAGAAGAGCGTCGCGGGCGGGGCGACCTCGGGGATCGCCGCCGGCTCCGGAACGTCGACGCCCGGCCAGCCCGGGCCCGTCGGGACCTCGGTGCGGTTCTGGTACGCCGTCGCCGCACCACGGGCACGGACGTCAGCGGCTTCGTTCATCTCGTGGCCCATGTGCCCACGGACCCACTCGAACGTCACCTTGCGGCCCTGCAGTTCGGCGTCGAGCTCCTGGATGATCTCCACGTTGAGGACCGGCTTGCCGTCGGCTTTCCGCCACCCCTTGCGCTTCCACCCGGCGAGCCACTCGGTGCAGGCCTTGATGGCGTACTGGCTGTCGCAGAGGATGTGCAGCGGCTCGCCGGAGTCCTTCGTGGCCTTGAGCAGCTGCAGGACGGCGGTCAGCTCGCCCTGGTTGTTGGTGCCGCGGGGCCAGCCGCCGGCAGCCCAGCGGTCGTCGTCCACGTACCAGGCCCAGCCGGCAGGGCCGGGGTTGCCGAGGGCTGAGCCGTCAGCGGCGGCGACGATCGTCACGGTGGGACCTCCTGGTGGTGGCGAGTGCCCGACGAGCGTAACGGACCTGCGGGGTGCGGCGTGCCTCCCGGCTGTCGTCAGCGCCCGGCCGTCCGGCGGAGTGCGGCGACCAGCCCGTGGTCAGCGTCGGGCTGCGTCATCGAGCGCCTGGACCAGGGCTGCGCCATCGGCGACGTCGTAGAACGCCATGGGGCGTGGACCGAAGAACCCGTCCAGGCCGGTGTTGGCGTAGATGTGCTGGAGGTTGGGTCCGCCGAACCCGCCGCCGCCGAAGACTCCGCGTCCGGAGCTGTCGCCCCACTCGACCGAGCAGTGGGTCCGATCGCGTGTCCAGGCGATGTTCCGGTCGGTCCGGGTGACGTCGGTCTCGCGGCTGCTGCGTCCGTTCGTGATGAACGCCCGCCGGTCGGTCACGGCGAAGGCCTCCGTCCGCTTCCGGTGGCGCTTCACGAAGAACCGGCCGATGATCAGCTGCAGCCCGATGAGGGCGAAGACGCTGCCGAAGAGGGCGAAGAACCACGGCGCTCCGGTGGTCAGGACGCCGACCTCCCAGGAGATCGCGAAGCCGCCCCACAGGAGGCTGAAGGGCACGAGGAAGCCGTCTCGTCCGGTGAAGAGCCGCGCAGGGTCGCTCTGCCCCACCCACAGCAGGCGCTCCCCGGGTCGGAGCTGCTCGGTGGCCAGGGCGCGAGGATCCATCACGCTTCGACGGTACCGGTGTGACCGGGGTCCGGTTGTGCCCCGATCGGCCCGGCGGCCTGGGAGTCCGGGGCGCGCTGCCGCCTAGCGTTCGGGGAAACGGGAGGAACCACCATGAGCAACGACATCGCAGGCCCCGAGCACTCCGACGACCGGGACCGCTCCGACGCCCTGGCCTCGGCAGCGCACAGCGACGACGTCGACGGGGTGAGCGGCAGCGAGCAGCGGGCCGCCGACACGTCGTACAGCCCCTCGAGCGAGCGGGAGATGGACGCGTCGCAGACGGAGCAGCGCGACGACGACGACCTGCGCGCGGACGGCATCGACCCCTCCCGCATCGTCGCGGCACCGGGGACCGGTGGCGCGGACGACGCCGGTGACGTCGAGCCCGAGCCGGGCGACCTGCACCTGCCGTGGCAGTCCGAGGAGGACCGCCAGGGCTGAGCGCCGGGCCGCCCGAGCGGCGCCGGGCCGCCCGAGCGGCGCCGGGCCGCCCGAGCGGCGCTGGGCTTTCTCGAAACACCGGTGTTCGTCGGAGACACCGCGCGACTGCGCGGCGCGACTGACGAACACCGGTGTTTTGCGGTCAGGCGACGGCGTCGGGGTGGGAGCCCGTGCGCTGGCCGGACTCCAGGGCCGCGATCGCAGCCAGCTCGTCGTCCGTCAGCACGAAGCCGTCGACATCGAGGTTCGCGCGGATGCGCGACGGCGTCACCGACTTCGGCAGCACGACGACCCTCTGCTGCACGTTCCACCGCACGAGCACCTGGGCGACGCTGACGTCGTGGGCAGCAGCGATGCCGACGAGCACCGGGTCGTCGATGAGCCGTCCGCGACCGAGGGGCGACCACGCCGCGGTGACGATGTCGTGCTGCTCGTGGAACGCCATCAGCTCGCGCTGCGGCAACCACGGGTGCCGCTCGACCTGGTTGACCGCCGGGACCTCACCGGTCTCGTCGATGATCCGTTCGAGGTGCGGCACCTGGAAGTTCGAGACGCCGACACTGCGGGCCCGCCCGGAGGCGCGGAGTTCGACGAGCGTCCGCCAGGTCTCGACGTAGCGGTCGTTCGCCGCCGCCGGCCAGTGGATCAGGTACAGGTCGACCGCGTCGAGCCCCAGCCGCTCGAGACTGGCGTCGAACGCCCGGAGCGTGGCGTCGCGGCCCTGGTGGTCGTTCCACACCTTCGTGGTCACGAACACGTCGTCACGTTCGAGCGCGGAGGCCCGGAGCGCCTGCCCGACGCCCCGTTCGTTGCCGTACATCTCGGCCGTGTCCACGTGGCGGTACCCGGCGTCCAGCGCCAGCCCGACGGCCGTCGCTGCCTCGGCGTCGTCGACCTTGTAGACGCCGAAGCCGATGGTGGGGATGCTCCGGCCGTCGCGGAGGGGGATCGAGGTGACCATGCACCCATCCTGCCCGGCGTGACGGGGGTGGGGCGGGCCTCCAGTCCGACCTGTGGAGAACGCAGGCCGGACGGATCAGGTGGGGAGGTGGACCGGCTCGGTGTCGGGCAGTGGACTGGCGTCGCGTCCGCGCAGGTCGGGCAGCCAGCGGCGCATGACCAGGGGGAACACCACGCCGGCCGCGGCCATGACGGCGCCGACCATCAGGCCGCCGCTCGGACCGTTGCTGTCGATGAGGAAGCCCGCGACCGCGGAGCCGCCGGCGGCACCGATGAGCTGGCCGGTTCCCATCCAGCCGTACGCCTCGGCCGTGTCGGAGAACTTGACGGTGGCGGAGACCGAGCCGAACATCACCGTCAGGGCGGGGGCGATGCCGGCACCCGCGATGACGAGGGAGATGCAGAGCCACCAGAGCGTCGGGTTGCCGACCGCGAGCACGAGTCCGACGAACACGATCGTCATGCGCAGCCAGAGGGCGTTCTGCGAGATCGGACGGTGGCCGAGCGCCAACCCGCCCGCGAGTGACCCGACCGCGAACACGGCGAGGACGATGCCGGCGTTCGGGCTGCCCTCGCCGAAGACGCTGGTGACGCTGGCCTCCACCGCGGAGCACGCGCCGATGAGCAGCAGGCCCGTGACGGTGGCGACGACGACCGACGGCCGCTTCATGACGACACCGAAGGCGCGCTTCGAGCGGGGGATGCGGACGCGGCCGAGCTCGGGGGAGGCGATGAACCACGTGCAGCCGATGAGCAGGAACACCATTGCGACGACGATCGCCTCGACCGTGCCGATCTGCGTCGCCACGAACGTGGTGATGACCGGACCGGCGACCCAGATCAGCTCTTGCGCACTGGCGTCGAGGGAGAACAGCGGGGTGAGCTGCGAGGACGTGACCATCTTCGGGTAGATGGTGCGGACCGCGGGCTGTACCGGCGGGACCGCCAGGCCGCCGACGAAGCCGATCACGACGTACGCCCAGAGCGGCATCACGAAGAAGGCGATGACGCCCATGGTCAGGAACGCCACGATGCTCGTCAGGATCAGCACGGGGCGCATGCCCCAGCGGCCCATCCACCGGCTGGTCAGCGGACCGGCGAGGGCCTGGCCGATGCTCGTCGTCGCGAGGACGAGGCCGGCGGCGCCGTACGAGTCGAAGATGTGCTCGACGTGCAGCAGGTACGCCAGCGACAGCATGCCGAACGGGAAACGCGCGGTGAGTTGCGCGGCGATGACCCGGCCGACCCCGGGAGTCTTCAGCAGGGACCCGTACGCGCTCACGTGACGAGTGTACGGACCGGACGGACCGCGTTGCGGCGGGTGTGGAGAGCGCTCTCCTCCGACCCGGAGAGCGGTGGCCCCCGAGGCGGAGAGTGGTGGCCCCCGAGCGGGGGAGCGGCTGTCGACGGGGTGTCGGACCGCTGTCCGCTGGACGTTCTCAGACACGCCGGGCGTGCAGTTTCCACATCCGTGGACAGGTCCCCCCAACAGGGTGTGGGAAGTGTCGGTGGGCGGTGGCAGAGTGGCGGAAAACCGGGCCTCGCGGGAATCCACAGACTGTGGATGACGTTGTGGAAACTACAGGGGTGTAACACTTCCTCTAGTGGTCCACCCGTCCATCGGGCACTACATGTAGTAGCGTCATCGACAACACAGCACCAGAACGACGGGCCTCCAACCGGGCCCAGAACCAGGGGAGATCATGGCCGTCACCGTGTACACCAAGCCGTCTTGCGTCCAGTGCACTGCGACGTACCGCGCCCTCGACAACAAGGGCATCGAGTACGAAGTGCACGACGTCTCCACGGATGAAGCAGCGCTCGAGCACGTCAAGAGCCTGGGCTACATGCAGGCCCCCGTCGTCGTGACCGACGACGACCACTGGTCGGGCTTCCGCCCCGACAAGATCGCCACCCTCAGCGCCGAACTGGCCTGACGCCTCGCGGGCCCTCCGGCCCGCGTCGCCCGGCGGCGGAAGGACAGCCTGGAGGCTCGTCCCGCCCCCGCCACACCCCTCCGGTCCGCAGTCCGCACCTCGTCAGGGAGCGCACCATGAGCCGCCTCGTCTACTTCTCGAGTGTCTCGGGCAACACCGCCCGGTTCGTGGAGAAGCTCGGCCAGGACGCCGACCGGATCCCGCTGCACGCGAGTGAGGAACCCCTCCGTGTGGACGAGCCCTACGTCCTGGTCCTCCCCACCTACGGTGGCGGCAACGGACACGGAGCGGTCCCCAAGCAGGTCATCAAGTTCCTCAACGACGAACACAACCGGGCTCTGATCCGGGGCGTCGTCGTCGGTGGGAACACCAACTTCGGTGAGGCGTTCGGCCTCGCCGGGGACATCGTCGCGCGCAAGTGCGGAGTCCCCGTTCTCTACCGCTTCGAAGTCTTCGGGACCCCCGACGACGTGGTGGCGGTCAACTCAGGATTGGAAGCATTTTGGACGCAGCAGTTGCAGACGTCGATCTGACGTCGCCGCAGACGGGGATGGACTACCACTCCCTCAACGCGATGCTCAACCTCTACGACGCGGACGGGAACATCCAGTTCGACAAGGATCGTGAGGCGGCCAAGCAGTTCTTCCTGCAGCACGTCAACCAGAACACCGTCTTCTTCCACAACCTGAAGGAGCGGCTGGACTACCTGGTCGAGAACGAGTACTACGAGCAGGCGACCATCGACCAGTACTCGATGGACTTCATCCAGCGGCTCAACGACCTGGCGTACTCGAAGAAGTTCCGGTTCCAGACGTTCCTTGGTGCGTTCAAGTACTACACGAGCTACACGCTCAAGACGTTCGACGGCAAGCGCTACCTCGAGCGCTTCGAGGACCGCGTCGTGATGACGGCCCTCGGCCTGGCGCAGGGTAACGAGCAGCTCGCGATCGACCTCGTCGAGGAGATCATCGCCGGCCGCTTCCAGCCCGCGACCCCGACGTTCCTCAACACCGCGAAGGCCCAGCGCGGCGAACTCGTCTCCTGCTTCCTCCTCCGCATCGAGGACAACATGGAGTCGATCTCGCGCGGGATCAACTCCTCGCTGCAGCTCTCGAAGCGCGGCGGCGGCGTGGCCCTGCTGCTCTCCAACATCCGCGAGGCCGGCGCCCCGATCAAGCAGATCGAGAACCAGTCCTCGGGCATCATCCCCGTGATGAAGCTGCTGGAAGACTCCTTCTCCTACGCGAACCAGCTCGGTGCGCGTCAGGGTGCCGGCGCGGTCTACCTCAGCGCCCACCACCCGGACATCATGAAGTTCCTCGACACCAAGCGCGAGAACGCCGACGAGAAGATCCGCATCAAGACGCTGTCGCTCGGTGTCGTCGTGCCGGACATCACGTTCGAGCTCGCGAAGAACAACGAGGACATGTACCTGTTCTCGCCGTACGACGTCGAGAAGGTCTACGGCGTCCCGTTCGGCGACGTCCCGATCTCCGAGAACTACCGCGCGATGGTCGACGACTCGCGCATCAAGAAGACGAAGATCAAGGCGCGCGAGTTCTTCCAGACCATCGCGGAGATCCAGTTCGAGTCGGGCTACCCGTACATCGTGTTCGAGGACACGGTGAACAAGGCCAACCCGATCAAGGGCCGGATCAACATGTCGAACCTGTGCTCCGAGATCCTGCAGGTCAACACCCCGACCACCTTCAACGAGGACCTCTCGTACAAGGAGATCGGCAAGGACATCTCCTGCAACCTCGGCTCGCTGAACATCGCGCTGACGATGGACTCGCCGGACTTCGGCAAGACCATCGAGACCGCCATCCGCGGCCTGACCTCGGTCTCGCAGATGTCGCACATCACCTCGGTCCGCAGTGTCGAGGACGGCAACGACAAGTCGCACGCCATCGGCCTCGGCCAGATGAACCTGCACGGCTACCTGGCTCGTGAGCGCGTCTACTACGGCTCCGAAGAGGGCATCGACTTCACGAACATCTACTTCTACACGGTGCTGTTCCACGCCCTGCGCGCCTCGAACAACATCGCGATCGAGACCGGGGAGACCTTCGACGGCTTCCGCGACTCGAAGTACGCGTCGGGTGAGTTCTTCGACAAGTACACCGACCAGATGTGGACGCCGGCCACCGCCCGCGTCGCGTCGCTGTTCGACAACGCGAACATCACCATCCCGACGCAGGACGACTGGAAGGCGCTGAAGGCGTCCGTCCAGCAGCACGGCATCTACAACCAGAACCTGCAGGCCGTCCCGCCGACCGGTTCGATCTCGTACATCAACCACTCGACGTCGTCGATCCACCCGATCGCGTCGAAGATCGAGATCCGCAAGGAAGGCAAGCTCGGCCGCGTCTACTACCCGGCGCCGTTCATGACGAACGACAACCTGGACTACTACCAGGACGCGTACGAGATCGGTGCCGAGAAGATCATCGACACGTACGCCGCGGCGACGCAGCACGTGGACCAGGGCCTGTCCCTGACGCTGTTCTTCAAGGACACCGCCACCACGCGTGACATCAACAAGGCCCAGATCTACGCATGGCGCAAGGGCATCAAGACGATCTACTACATCCGTCTGCGCCAGCTCGCCCTCGAGGGCACCGAGGTCGAGGGCTGCGTCAGCTGCATGCTGTGACCTCCGGTCGCTGACGCGACCACCCCCGGCCTGGAGGCGCGGTGCCAGCCCGCACCGCGCCTCCCGGCTTTCGATTCGTCACCATCTCAATTCCGGAAGAAGCAATGACTCTCACCGACCCGGTCCACGCCACCGGCAAAGCCGTCCCGCTGATCCGTTCGGTCAGCGCGATCAACTGGAACCGCATCCAGGACGAGAAGGACGTCGAGGTCTGGAACCGCCTCGTCAACAACTTCTGGCTGCCCGAGAAGGTGCCGCTGTCGAACGACGTGCAGTCGTGGAACACCCTCACGCCCGAAGAGCAGCAGCTCACCATGCGCGTGTTCACGGGTCTGACGCTCCTGGACACCATCCAGGGCACCGTCGGCGCGATCAGCCTGATCCCCGACGCGATCACCCCGCACGAGGAGTCCGTCTACACGAACATCGCGTTCATGGAGTCGGTGCACGCCAAGAGCTACTCGTCGATCTTCTCGACCCTGGCGTCGACGCCCGAGATCGACGACGCCTTCCGCTGGTCCACCGAGAACGTGAACCTGCAGAAGAAGGCACAGATCGTCCTCGACTACTACACCGGCGACGACCCCCTGAAGCGCAAGGTCGCGTCGACCCTGCTCGAGTCGTTCCTGTTCTACTCCGGCTTCTACCTGCCGATGTACTGGTCCTCGCGCGCGAAGCTCACCAACACTGCTGACCTGATCCGCCTGATCATCCGCGACGAAGCCGTCCACGGGTACTACATCGGGTACAAGTTCCAGAAGGGTCTCGAGGGCGCCTCGGAGGAGCGCAAGCAGGAGATCAAGGACTACACGTTCAGCCTGCTGTTCGAGCTGTACGAGAACGAGATCCAGTACACGCAGGACCTCTACGACCAGGTCGGGCTGACCGAGGACGTCAAGAAGTTCCTGCACTACAACGCCAACAAGGCGCTGATGAACCTGGGCTACGAGCCGATGTTCCCCAAGGAGACGACGGACGTGAACCCGGCGATCCTGTCGGCGCTGTCGCCCAACGCGGACGAGAACCACGACTTCTTCTCGGGGTCGGGGTCGTCGTACGTCATCGGCAAGGCGGAGAGCACTGAGGACGAGGACTGGGACTTCTGAGCCTGGTCACTTGTGGGGACGCCCCGCTGGCTTCGGCCGGCGGGGCGTTCT
Organism: Curtobacterium sp. APC 4022; assembly: GCF_030407555.1. NCBI lineage: Bacteria > Bacillati > Actinomycetota > Actinomycetes > Micrococcales > Microbacteriaceae > Curtobacterium > Curtobacterium sp. APC 4022. The sequence goes on along the minus strand of NZ_JASDDD010000026.1, from coordinate 10,933 downwards.
GCTGTCGCGGTGCGTCAGATCGGCCTCGAACAGGATTCCCCGGCCTCCTTCGAAGGACACCCCGCGGAACCGCGCTCCGTGAGCGACGGGTCGGAATCCGTATCGCTCGTGCAACTTGATCGATCCGTCGTTACGGGCATTCGTGAAGAAGAACGCCTTCGTGTCGCGCTCTCCGATCCAGTTCAACCGTGCTTGCACCAAGAGCCCGCCCACGCCCTTGCGACGCCACTCCGGTGCAACGGTCACGCCCGTCAGGTAGTACCCGGCGGGCGCCAGGCCTTCAGACTCGTCGAAGTGGGTGGTCATCGCCCACGCCACAGTCTCGGGGCCGACAGTGGCGATCAGGACGAGTACCGACTCGTCAGCGATCCCCGCGCTGACGTGCTGCCTGAAGTGTGCCGATGTGGACCGTCCCGGTGAGCGGAGCTGAACGTCGAGCACCGCCTCCACGTCGTCACCGGTCGCCGCACGGACGAGGATCCGACCAAGCTCGCCATCCACGTGTCGAGTCTGACGCACTCCGAATGCGCTTCCTCGCGAACGTCCGGACCATGATCCGCTACCGGTCGACGCGGACGAGGTGGTGGTCATCGATTCGCCCCTGCGAGAATCTCCAGATGGCCCTCGACGACCTCGGCAACCAGACCTGCATCCCGGCACGGTCGAACAGCGGCAAGTCGACCCTCGCGGTAGCGAACGGCCGCGCCAGCGAATGATCATCACAATGAGCAACGGCAGTGTCAGCAGCATCTTGCAGGACACCTTCCGGCCGATGCCTGATCAGGTACGCCGCAGGCTGGGGTTGCTCGACAACGATGGGCAATTCGCGTGGCTGATCTGGTGGTGTCCGGACGACGCCGATTGGATGTTCAACCCGGAACCCGCTGAGGAGCAGTACGGCGGCTCGTACCTGCAGGCCGGCGGTACCGGGGAGAAGATGAGCGTTGAACTTCGCCGTCGTGAGGACGACGGCGAGTACCGGTTCTACATCGTCGGCCGCGACCACGACCTCGGGGAACCGCTCACTGAGACCATCGACGTGCAGGCTGCTCACGAGCCCCGGCACCCGGCGGAGCTGTTCACGGCCGACCAGGCGGCGCCGGTGTTCATGCACTACGTCGAACACCAGACGGTTCCCGACGGTTACACGCTCCGGCTCATCGCGAACATGTGAGTGGTGGTGGCATCGCCTCGGCGTGTCCGCGACCCTGTTCCGGACGGGAGGCGCGGTGTCAGCTGGTAGCGCGCCTCCAGTCCGACGAGATGTACCGGACTTGTGCGCTCCGGCGAGCGGTCATGCCTCCGGACGACACACGAGATGATCGATACGTGACGTCGCCGAGGTCTCTGGGCTCAGGATGGGGTGGCCGTCCGGATCGAGCCGTCATCGGACGTCGGCGCTCGACCAGAGGTCGCGTGCGACATCCCGACTCAGGCGGAGGACCGGTCGCAGGCTCAGGCTGAGCGCGACGAGCAGCGTGCCGGCCTGCGCGATGAGGAACGCTCCGAGCGCAACCGGAATGAAGGCAGTCGCCGTCCAAGCAAGGGCGAGCCCCATGAGCAGCGCCGCGAGGACTTGCACGATCACGAGGTCTCGAGGACGGCGCAGGACGGATGCTCCTGCCGCGGCGAAGGTCAGTGGGACGAGGGCCTGGAGCGCGATCGCGATGGGGAGCGACAGATGGAGGCTGGTCGCGGGGGAACGCGTCGCCACGAAGCCGACGATGGCGATGGCGACGAGCGCACGCGTGAGGTCGCGAGTGAGCATGCCACCGAGAGCCGCCACCGAACCCGCGAAGAGGATGAACCATGCGACCATCGGGACCGAAGCCGTGCCGATCGCATGGGTGTCGACGAATCCGAGCAAGTTGTCGATCGAGAGGAAGGCCGCGCCAGCGGTACTGAGGATCAACGCGGAGGCGGTCAGGGTGATGGCCGAGTGGGAGGATCGCGACGTGGTCATCCTCGGCCCCCGTCAACCGGGCGGACGGAGTCTCCGACCATTCGGTACGCAGCGCCGCACTGCTCCTTGAGCTGCGGTCCGATGACCGACAAGGCCGCGATCCATCGATCCTCGTCCGTGATCTGCGTCACCTTGCTCCGCCCGAGATCGTCGACCGCCGCGTGGACGGCGGCGGTGATGCCAGGGAAGAGCGCGCCGTACTGGTCGGCGGACGCGCTTCGCTGCTCCGGATGCCGGACGTACCGCTGGCTCTCGCTCGAGACGTACAGCATGCAGGTCGTCAGGTAGTCCTGCTCCGCCGTCAGGGGAACCGGCGACCCGAGATCGTTCGCCGTTCGAGGTGCCTCGCCAGGAGGCTTCACGGCCGAGACGGTTGCGGGAGTGCCGATCACGTACCAATTCGCTCCCCTGGTGACTGCCCGCTCTGGCCCGAACGTGCCGTCCCATTCCACGAGGGTCTGGGGCACTGACGCTGTGTGCGCGTAGACGCGGATGAACGTCGGTGCGTCACCATCGAGGCAGTCGAAGCCGCGCATGGTGTCCCAGAACGCGAGGTCGTCCAGCAGAGCATCTGCCCGCGTGCACGGCACCGTTGCGCGAAGCTCATCGGCCAAGTTCTCCATCGCCGACGCGTCGAGAGCCGGTCCTGGCAGGCGCGCAGGAGCTTGCGCCGGCGGCAGGCCACGGTCGTGCTCGTCGGAGCCCGTCGAGCACCCGGACAGGACGGCTGCGGCGACGCAGGTCGAGGCCAGGGCCTCGACGCTGCGTCGCCGCGATCGCTCTGGGATCACTGCCACTGCACTCCGGCCCAGCCGACGCCGGTGAGGCCCTTCATCTTCTTGGTGGCAGCCACATTCCCCCACGGGACGGACTTCGAGCGACCGGTTCCGCTCTGGGCTTGTGCAGGCGCAGCGATCAGGAGCGCTGCCGCGATCGCGGTGGTCATGGTCGCCGACACGACCGGAATCGTCTTCTTCATGGTCTTCCCCCTCGTCATCACCACTAGCGTGGCGTGAGCACCTAGAGTGCTACACGTCACTGAGGCGTACAACCTGGCAAGCGTGAGGGATACGTGACGGCTGCGCCGCCACGATCGCCCCTCATCAGAGAGAGGGACACGGTGCGGAATCCGCTGACAAGCTCCGGGGACTGGCGCGCGAGTGTTCGCACGGCTGAGAGCTGGCGCGCCGTTCGGGAGCCTCGCGGACCGTACGCCGCCGCATCGCTGCTCGAGTGGGGGAGCATCACGAAAGGTGTCGTCGGTACGACGGCCTGGCTCACACTCGAGGTCGATCGGTCGGTCGCGCACTACCTCCCGCAGGTGCCCGATACCGAGATGACCGTCGCCGACCTCGTCCATCACACTTCCGGCTTGCCGCGGATGCCGGTCACGATGGGCGGCAACCTGTTCGTCGACCCGTACCGGAGGGCCGTCGGCGTTCCCTTGGATCCGGCATCGGCGGTACCTGTCACACCTCGGGGCCAGTTCGTCTACTCGAATCTCGGGTACGCGCTCCTCGGTTCGGTCCTCGACGCAGCGCACGGCGACTGGTTCGCCGCCGCCCGCCACCATGTGCTCGAGCCGGCGGGGATCGTCTCCGCCACGCTCGTGCCCGCTCCGACAGAGCGCGTGATGCCGACGTTCTTCGGGCGCCCGATCAAGCCTTGGGTACTCGGTGAGTCCTCCTTTGCAGCGGCAGGCGGTATCTGGGCCACGTTCGACGACCTCTGTCGCTACGCCGACTGGGCCCTCGAGCCTGGTGCCGGACCATCCCGCACGGTGAGTTGGCAGCGCGAAGGGGGCTCGACCTGGATCAACGGAGAGGTCCGAGCGGCAGGAGCGGTCATCGTCGATGCGGCCGGCGTGACCGCCGTCGTCCACACGCTCGCGAAGGCTCCGTACGCAGCTGACCGGATCGCCACGGCGCTCGTCGAGCAGGAGGTGCGGCGGCCCCGTGACGACTGACGATCGCGATCGTCGCTGCTGCGTGTCCCCTCGTCGTCGAGGTCGCGATCCCCGGGGTCTCAGCATGGCGTTCCTTCGCGGGAGCGCGCCCCTGGGCATGTGTCCCTTGTAGGGTTCGTTCTGCTGGCGAGGAAGTAGAAAGACCCAGAACCCGCCGCCGACGATCGAGGGGACTTGCCCGCGGTGATCATCATGAAGACCAACGGTTCCGTCAGCAGCGTGCTCAACGACACGTTCCGCCCGCTCCTCGACCAGGTACGCCTCTGCCTCGGCTTGCTCGACAACGACGACCAGTTCGCGTGGCTCGTCTTCGCCGCGCCGATCGACGACCGGACCTGGCGCGCTGGTCCGCAGTCGGTCATCGATGAGTACGGCGGCTCGTACCTGCAGGCTGGCGGCACCGCGGAGAAGATGAGCGTCGAGCTCCGCCGCCTTGAGGACGACGGCGAGTACCGCTTCTACATCGTCGGCCGTGACCACGACCTCGGGGAACCGCTCACTGAGGCCATCGACGTGCAGGCGGCCCACGAACCGCGCCACCCGGAGGAACTCTTCACGGCCGACCAGGCAGCACCGGTGTTCATGCACCACGTCGAGCACCAGACGGTCCCCGACGACTACACGCTCCGGCTCATCGCCGACATGTGAGTGGTAGCGGCATCGCCGTCGCGTGTTCGCGACCGTGTGCCTGACTGGAGGCGCGGTGCCAGCTGGCACCGCGCCTCCCGGCCGACCAGACGGAGCAGTACCGTCAGCTCCGTCCCGACGGGTCGGGTCACTCGCCGGCGCTGCTCACACCGGCGGCGTCGTGCCCGCACCCTCGGTGTCGTCGGCGCCCGCCGGACCGGTACCAGCCTGGTCGAGGTTCTCGTGCGGGTCGCCCATGTCTCCGGTGGCCTTGCCGGTGGGGGACAGCCCGAAGTGCTTGCGGGCGGCGTTCGCCTCGGTGGCAGACAGAGCGTTTCCGACTCCGGGGGAGGGTGCTCCCTTGATCGCGCTCTTCGCGTACCCGACGTGCAGGTCCGTGCCGTCGAACGTGGCGTCCTCGACCGGGACGAGCGCGGTGTGACCCCCGAAGAGTCCTGTCGCGACGCTGACGAACGCAGCGCTGCCGTCCTCGGCGGGGAACACCTGCGCGACCTTGCCGACCGAGGCACCCTCGCGGTCTCGGACGGTCGCGTTCTCGACCTCGTGGATCATGCTCTTGGTGATCATGGGGGTAGTCAACGCCCTTCCGGTTGACACTTCGCGGCGAAGCGCTCGTCCGTCTTCGGACGGCCTCGATCGACGAGGCGATCGGACGCTCGAGTCAGGCTGGGGCGTCATTCTCCGTGTTGCAGCGGCGCACCGCGCGATGCGCCACCGGGATGGACAGAAGCGCGCCGCCGAGGAGCACCGCCGTGGCCACGAGGACCGAGACCGGATTGCGGAGCGGCGCGAGACCGATGCTCGCCAGGCTCCACAGCACGGTCAGGATTCCGGCAATGACCGTCGGGCGTAGTGCTGCTCGGTGCCCGATTCGCCAGGCTTCATCGCTGGACATCGTGACCCGCGTCCGGACGCCAGCGAGATCGTTCCGAGCCAGAGATCCGTTGGCAGCCCTCCAGGTCAGCCAGGTCACGAGGACGGCGCCGCCGATCACGAGTGCCAGCGCGAACACCATTGCTCCAACCACACAAACAACTTAACGTCACGGGATAGAAACGGCAATGTACTACCGATTGTCTGGCGTTGCGGAACGACGGAGTGACGCCGTCGACCGAGGCGGAGTACGTGAACCCACTCGTCCCGACAGTGCTCGCCGTTGCGCTGACGGCCGTCGCGCTGGTCGCGCTACTCCTGGATCTCGCGGCCGTCATCTCGTTGATTCGCTCTGCGCCGCCTTCCGGATGGCGTCTGCTGGCATGGGCGGTCGTCGTCCTGATCGTCCGTTCGTCGGACCTGCCATGTGGTTTCGCGTCCGACGGCGCGCTCGGCCGTCGAAGCCCACGCGGACTGGCGAGCGGACGTCTGCGGGATCGATCTCTGTGCTGACAGGGAGCTCGATCGGCTCGCCGGAGCTCCAGCGCGTCGTTGCCATCCAGAGTGTGGCTGCTCCCATCCAGCCGGTCAGGAGCGGGCTCGGGTACAGGCACCCGTGCGCCGTGGCTGCAGCGACGACGACGAGGATGCGGATCCACCTCTTCACGAAGAGCCGCTTGCACTGGCTCCTTCTGGCGTGCAACATCTGTACGGTGAAAGATCAGTTCCTGGCCAGGCGTCTTGATCGAAGAGTCCGTCGGGCAGGGCGCTCCTCGTCTGCCGCGCGCTGCAGAACGCTGCGGTGTTCAGTATCAACGTTCAACGGCCAGGCGCGCGCTCGGTCGTTCTGGAGAAGGGGTAGACGGTGGTCTTCGTCGAGATGGTTGCGGCGGTGGTGACAGTGGTCTTCGTCGTGCTGCCCGCATGGGGCGTCATCGGCCGGAACTCGTTCGTCGGTGTTCGTACGCGAGCGACGATGCACGATGCTGCAGCCTGGCGCCGAGGGCACCAGGCTGCTGTGCTGCTGGCCGGGGGGGCTGTGGAGCGTCGCCGCTGCGCAACGAGCAGTCCGGAAGGCACCTGATGCTTCACAGTGATGGCCTTGTCGTTCCTGGGTCAGTGGCAGCGGAGGTCCGCTGGAAGCCGATCCTGATCTTCTCGGTCCTGGCCTGGGGCTTCGGATGGCTCGTCAGCCTGCCGCTGTGGATCGATCCGAAGGGCTTGGCTTCGGTGCACGCGCTGTGGGTCCTGCCGACGATGATGTTCACACCCTGCGCTGCAGCAGCGATCGTCGTGCTGCTGCAGCAACGCGTTCCGGTGCGGCAGGCTGTCCGGCAGCTCGGAATCGTCCCGCTCCGACCGGTCGGAAAGCTCCTGCGCTTCTCATTGGGCGGCATCGTCCTGCTGCCACTCGTCGTCATCGCCGGCATCGCAGTCGCCGCGCTCCTGCATCTCGTCCGCCTCGACCTCGAGACGTTCAGCGGGTTTGCCGCGATGCTTCCCGAAGAAGCGCGGGACCTCCTGCCGATCGGAGTACTCGTCCTCGTGCAGGTCATCTCGATCCCGATCGCTGCGCCTCTGAACGGGGTGCTCGCATTCGGAGAGGAAGTCGGGTGGCGAGGTCTTCTGCTCCCTGCCCTACGACCTCTCGGCGACTGGCCGGCCGTTCTCATCACCGGCGTCGTGTGGGGCGTCTGGCACGCTCCGATCGTCTTGCTGGGCTACAACTTCGATCGTCCAGACCTGTGGGGGGTCTTCCTGATGATCGTCGGAGCCACCGCCGTCGGCACGTTCCTCGGCTGGCTCCGGATCTGGAGTGGTTCGGTCTGGCCCGCCGTGCTCGGGCACGGCGCGTTCAACGCAGCGGGCGGTCTGGTGCTGCTGTTCTCCTCTGCGAAGTACCCGCCGGACCTCGCCCTCGCGGGGCCGGTCGGCGTCGGGACCTGGATCGCCGCTGCAGTGTTCGCGACGATCGTCATCGTTTGCTCGCGTCGATCCACTCGCCGCTCCGACGGCGATCCGGTTCGCGGATGCGGTGAGGGGTGACACCAGTACCAACGCGACCCGTCGGTCGAACGGTAGCCGCGCCTCCAGGCCGGATCGAGAGCCAAGCATCCCGCGGACGCGACGAACAGGGCGGCTCTCCTGCTTCCGGAGGGGAGCCGCCCTGCAGTTGATGACGACTAACGCGCAGACGGGACGGCGGTGCCGACGAGCTCGTTGCGGACGATGTCCGCTCCGGCCGACAAGGCGCCGAGCTTGTCGAGCGCCGCACCCCGTGCCAGCGGAGCCATCCCGCAGTTGGAGCTGGGGATGAGTTTGTCGGCGTCGACGAACTCGAGCGCCCGACGCAGCACCTCAGCCACTTCCTCCGGCGTCTCGACGGTCTCGGTCGCGACGTCGATCGCGCCGAGCATCACCTTCTTCCCGCGGATGAGCTCGACGAGCTCGAGCGGCACGTGCGAGTGGATGCACTCGAGCGAGACGATGTCGATCGAGGACTGCTGCAGGAGCGGGAACGACTGCTCGTACTGGCGCCACTCGGCCCCGAGTGTCTCCTTCCACCTGTTGTTTGCCTCGATGCCGTACCCGTAACAGATGTGCACGGCGGTCTCGACGCGGAGGCCCTCGGCTGCGCGTTCGAGTGCGGCGACGCCCCAGTCCTGCACCTCGTCGTGGAAGACGGTGAAGGCGGGCTCGTCGAACTGAATGACGTCCACGCCGGCGTCCTGCAGTTCGCGTGCCTCCTGGTTGAGGATCGTGGCGAACTCCCACGCCAGCTTCTCGCGTGACTTGTAGTGCTGGTCGGAGAGCGTGTCGATCATGGTCATCGGGCCGGGGAGCGCCCACTTGATCGGCCGGTCGGTCTGCGCGCGCAGGAAGCGGGCGTCGTCCACGAACACGGGCGCCCGGCGGCTGACGGCACCGACGACGGTCGGGACGGCCGCGTCGTACCGGTCACGGATCCGGACGGTCTCCTTGCGGTCGAGGTCGACGCCGTCCAGGTGCTCGATGAACGTCGTGACGAAGTGCTGACGGGTCTGCTCGCCGTCGCTGACGATGTCGATGCCGCGGCGTTCCTGCTCGTGGACGGCGGAGCGGAGTGCGTCCTGCTTGCCCTCGGTCAGCGCTGCGCCCTCGAGCTCCCACGGGCTCCAGAGACGTTCGGGCTCGGCGAGCCAGGAGGGTTTCGGCAGGCTGCCGACGATCGAGGTGGGGAGGAGAGAGCTCATGGAAGTGTCGATCCAGTCGGTCAGCGGGCAGGGACGGAGTCGGCAGCGAACCGCGAGAGGAGTGCGCGGTGCGGCGTCACGAGGTGCTCCTCGGTCCACCGGCCCTGGGTGATCCCGAGGCGGCTGCGCTCCTCACGGTCGTAGGTGACCGGAGTGGGCGTGAAGTCGGTGTGGTCGAGAGTGGGGCGGTAGGTGCTCCCGGCCGGGGTGTTCGCGGCGTAGATCTCCGGGCGGTAGATCTTCTGGAACGTCTCCATGGTGGCGATCGTGCCGATGAGCTGGAGGTCCGTGTAGTCGCCGGTCAGGTCGCCGCGCGTGTAGAACGCGAGCGGGGCCGACGCTCCGGCGGGCTGGAAGTACCGGACCTGCATGCCCATCCGACCGAAGTAGTCGTCGGTGAGCGAGGAGTGCTCGTGCTCGTACTCGGCGCCGAGCACGGGGTGGACGTACCCGGTCCGGCGGTAGGTCTGGCTCGTCGAGACGCTGATGCAGACGACGGGCTCGGCACTGAAAGTCGAGTGGAACGCGGATGACTCCAGGAAGCGCTGGAAGAGCGCCCCGTGCAGCGCCCCGAAGTCAGACGGCAAGCCCGGCGATGACGGCAGCAGCACCGAGAAGTCGTAGTCGCGCAGGTACGACGAGAAGTTGTTGCCGAGGATGCCGTGGTGGCGCTCGCCGGTGTGCTGGTCGACGATCGTGACGTCGAGCATCTCGAGCAGCGGGAACTCGGCGTCTGATCCACCGTCGGAGAACGCGAGCGCGGCGGACACGATGTCGAGTTCCAGGCGGTAGCGGTCATGGACCCCGGCGAGGTCGTTCGCGCGCCCGTCGATCATCGCCAGCGCAGCACGGAGGTTCTGCTGACGGTGCTCGCCGCGCGCCAGGTTGGCGAAGTTCGTGGTCAGCCGGGAGCTGTCGGCGGGGGAGTAGTCCTCGTCGAACCGCGTCCGCGTGATGCTGAAGGTCAGGTCATTCGCCATCCCACGATCATGACGGGAGGCCCGGGTCATCAGGTAATACCGAGACGCTATGCACCGGTATAGCCTGCGCCTATGGCTCGGGTCTCGAACGACATCACCCTGCAGCAGCTCCGCTACTTCATCGAGGTCGCGACCGAGGGCTCGATCAGTGCAGCGGCCGATCTGCTCTACGTCTCGCAGCCGACCCTGTCCGCGGCGATGAAGGACCTGGAGACGCGGATCGGCCGCCCCCTGTTCACCCGCTCGGCCCGTGGGGTCGTGCTCACCGTCGACGGGGTCGAGTTCCTCGGGTACGCCCGGCAGGTCGTCGAACAGGTCTCGCTGCTCGAGCAGCGCTACGTCGGCGGCCAGCCGTCACGTCGGCTGCTCGGGGTCTCGGCGCAGCACTACTCGTTCGCCGTGGAGGCCTTCGTCCGCATGGTCGAGGCGGCGGCCGCGGACGAGTACGAGTTCTCGCTCCGCGAGGCCCGCACCTGGGACATCATCGAGGACGTCCGCACGCTGCGCAGCGAGGTCGGCATCCTCTACCGGAACGACTTCAACCGACAGGTCCTCGGCAAGCTGATGCGGGACGCCGGCGTCGTCTTCACCCCGCTGTTCGTCGCCCAGCCGCACATCTTCGTCGCCCGGCGCAACCCGCTCGCGTCACGGAAGCGCGCGACCCTCGCCGACCTGGCGGACCTGCCCCGGCTGACGTTCGACCAGGGTGCGAACAACTCCTTCTACCTGGCGGAGGAGATCCTGTCGACGATGTCGAGCAAGCGGGAGATCCGGGTCTCGGATCGGGCGACCATCTTCAACCTCATGATCGGCCTGGGTGGGTACACGATCTCCACCGGGCTCATCAGCGACGACCTGGACCCCGAGATCGTCGCCATCCCGCTCGACGTCGACGAATGCATCGAGATCGGGTGGATCGCCCACGCCTCGGTCCCGCTGACCGTGCAGGCGCAGACGTACCTGGACGAGCTACGCGCGGTGGTCACCAGCTACGGCGTCGAGCCGCTCGGGTAGGTGTCGGGAGCCGACGGAGGTGCGCTGACCGTTCCTGCCGGTGACCGGCCTGGAGGCGCGACACGCGTCCGTCACGTCGGCGCGCTCGCACGGGCACATGGTGGGAGAACGCGAGAACGCCGCCCTGGTGTGTGCCGGGGCGGCGTTCTCGTGGTGGTGGTGCGTCTGGTGACGCGCCGGGTGTTACTTGATCTGGGCGGTGATGGTGGCGGTGCCGACGAGCAGGCCGCCCTTGACGGCGTCGGTCTTGAAGGTG
>NZ_JASDDD010000025.1:0-44410 GCF_030407555.1 Curtobacterium sp. APC 4022 | reverse complement strand
GGGGGGCGACAGCGCTCGCGCTGCCGGGCGCGTGCGGTGTCGCTGGGGGCGAGCCTCGGCCTGGCGGACGGTTTGCGCCTGTGGGCGGCCGCAGGGTGTCCGCGTGGCCGAGGCTCGGGCGGGAGGCGCGTGGCGGGGCTGGGACGGGCCTCCCGGCCGGCGTGGGGTTCGCGGTGGGCGACTGCGCTCGCGTGGCTCGCTGCGTGCGGTGTCGCTGGGGCCGAGCCTCGGCTAGGCGGGCAGTTCGCGCCTGCCAGGCGGCGCAAGTTGTCCGCACAGGCGAGCCTCGGCGCCCGCCCGCACGCCCGCGAGCGGCGCGGCCCAGCGCCCCTCAGGCCGCGCGGGAGCGGGACAGCGGCGCGGCCGCGACCTCGGTCGGCTCGGCGGACGCAGCCTCGCGGCGGATCGCGATGACCGTCACGTCGTCGTCGTGCGGCACCTCGGCCGCCCGCTCGGCCAGGGCCGCGACGATCGCCGCCGGCGTCCGGTCGGCACGCGCCAGCTCGGCGACCGAGTCCACCGCGTCGTCGCGCCCGCCGAACAGGTCGAGCACGCCGTCGCTGAACGAGATGAGCAGGTCGCCCGGCTCGAGGGTGCCGGTGGTGGTCGCCCACTCGTCGCGGAGGCCCATCCCGAGCGGCAGGTCGACGGAGCGCAGGCGCTCCACCCCTCCGGCAGCACGGAGGATGAAGCTCAGTCCGTGCCCGGCGTCGGCCCACTGCAGCCCGCCGTCGTCGTCGATGCGCGCGTGGAACAGCGTGGTGAAGGTGACGTCGGTGCCGGCACCCTCGGCGGCGAGGCCGTCGGAGGCGCGGCGCAGGGCCTCGGAGGCGTCGTCGACCGTGCGGGCGCTGCGGATCGTGGCGCGGACGGCGGCGGCGATGAGTCCGGCGCCGACGCCCTTGCCCATCACGTCGCCGAGTCCGACGGCGATGCCGTTCTCGGTGCGGTACCAGTCGAAGAAATCGCCGCCGACGCTCTTCGCCGGCATGCAGGTGCCGGCGACGGTGACGCTCTCGCCCAGGCCGTCGCTCGAGGTGGGCAGCAGGGAGCGCTGCACGGCGGCGGCGCGCTCGATCTCGGCGCGGACGCGGACCTCGCGGGCCTCGGCGGAGCGGACGGAACGGCGGGCGCGGCGGGAGAGCTCGTGAACGATGACGGCGACCGTGCCGAACACGACGACGGTGATGCCGAGGCGCACCAGCTCACTGGCGCGGATCACGGAGCCCGGCTGCAGCAGGTACGGCGCCAGGATCACGATCGTGACGCCGAGGATCGAGTACAGGATCGTGCGTCGGCCGTCGAGCGACGCCCACCACACCACCGGCAGGACCACGAGCGAGGTGAACACGGACGCCCCGGCGCCGGTGCCCGTCCGGAACAAGGCGAGGGACACGAAGTCGACGGCCAGCAGGATCGGCACGAGCGGGACCACGCGCGGGAAGTGTGCAGCGAACGCGGCGAGCAGGGTCGCGACGCCGACGGTGACCAGGCTGGCGAGGAACATCGTCAGGTCGCTGATCTCGAGCGTCGGCAGCGTCACCGTCAGCAGCGCGCCGAGGGCCAGCAGGCCGCTGATCGGAGCCTGCCGGACGAGGGGGTTGTCGATGACGCTGGTTGGGCGAGACATGCTCAGCCGAGGCTACTGGACAACGGGGTGGACCGACGGGGTGTCGACCCGAAGAGGGGCCACGCCGGACGACAGGTGTCGGGCGGTGCGGACGGCGGGACTCCCGTTCCCGGGTGCCCCGCCGTCGTCTGCACCGTGGTGCCGTGCCGCGGACCTACTCGGCCCGACGGTGGCGTCGTCGGCGCTGTGTCAGCAGCAGCCCGCCGGCGGTGAGGAGCACCAGGGCGAGGACACCGAGGGGCACGACGTTCGCACCCGTCCAGGCGAGGGCGCCGTCGCCGGCGGGGGACGAGCCTCCCGGCTGGGTGCCCGCACCGCCGGAACCCGGGCCGGCACCGGCGCCGTCACCCGGCGCGGGAGCAGGCGGGCCCGGTGCGGGAGCAGGCGAGCCCGGCACAGGAGCAGGCGAACCCGGCGCGGGCGACGGCGATGCCGTCGGCGGAGCGGTCGCCGCCGCCGTCACCGTGAACCCGACCCGCGCCAGCACCACGCCGCCCACCGAGGCGGACACCGTCACCCGGCCGGAGGCCGTGGCCGGCACCGCCAGGTCGCTGCGGAACGTGCCGTCGGCACCGGTGCGGACGGTGACCTGGCCACCGAGCGCCGGCGTCGTCGACAGTGTGACCGTCGCCTCCGCCGGGAACCCGGAGCCGGTCACCGTCTGCGTGTCACCGGCGGTGACCGTCGGCGCGGCGACCTGGAGGCTCGGCACCGCAGCAGCGACCCTCGAGTACCGCACGATGGTCCGGTCCGTCACCGAGCGCTCGGCGACCGGCACCGTGATGGTGCGGCTGTCGGCGTCGTACGTCCAGTCGGACGCGGCGACGGGAGCCCCGTCGACCGTGACGGAGACGGGGCGGTCGGCGTCGGTGAACGTCGCCGTCCACGAGCGGTCGCGCACCTGGCCGGTGAACGAGCCGTCGGCCGGGGCGATGTCGAGCGTGCCGCCGTCGGCCTGCTGGGTGAACCGCATCGTGGTCGACGCGGAGTTGCCCGCGACGCGAGCAGAGGAGGCCGCCGCGGTCGGCTGACCCTCGCCCGAGTCCTCGTGCAGGGCGAAGGTGCCGTCCGCGCCGGTCGCGACCGTCACCGTGACCGCGTCGAGCGGTGCGGCGTCGTTCGCGACGTGGTGCGAGCGGGTCGGGACGATGCCGCCGCTGCGGACGAACACCGGCATGGTGGTCAGGTCGGTCGTGACGTCGGCCGTCGTGCCGCCCTGGTAGGTCGTGCCGGTGAACCAGTCGGTCCACGAGTCGCCGGCCGGGAACCAGACCGAACGCGTGGCCTTCCCGGTGTCGTCGTTCGCGGTGGTGACGGGCGCGACCAACACGTCCTTGCCGTAGAGGTACTCGGAGCCGGCCTGGGCATAGGACTCCTGCGCCTCCGGGTACTGCAGGTAGAGCGGCTGCAGCATCGGGGTGCCGGTCGCCGAGGCGTCGGCGGCCAGGGTGTACGTCAGGGGGAGCAGGTCCTCGCGGAGGTTGAGGAACTGCTTCGCCGACGCGTTCGCCTCGGCCGGGTACTGCCAGGGCAGCCGGTCGCTGTGGTTGCTGTGCAGGCGGTCGATCGGCTGGAACGCGCCGAACTGCACCCACCGGGCGTACATGTCGGCCGGCAGCTGGGTCGTGCCCGGCTCCTTGCCCGCGATGCCGTACTGCGCACCGTTGTGCCCGCCGATGTCGTGGCTGATCGCGGACAGGCCGGTCGCTGCCGACTCACCGGGGGTGTAGCCGACCTGGGCGGCGAGCTCGTCCCACGAGGACGTGGTGTCCCCGGTGAAGTGCACGGTGGTGCGCTTGTCGGCCCAGGGTCCGGTCGGCACGGCCTGCGGGTTGCCGTAGCCGCCCGCGGTCAGCGAGCCGTAGGCGCGGGAGAACGCCAGACCGCGGCCCTTGAGCTGCTCGTCGGTGTACTTCGCGTACTGCTGGTTGATGAACGCGTCCGGCGTCACCCCGTTGGCGGAGTACTTCGAGTTCTCACTGCAGCACCAGTCGAGCCACCACATGTCGACGCCCTCCGGCTGCAGCGAGGTGTGCAGGTCGAAGTAGGCCTTGAGTTGGTCGGGGTCCGACCAGTCGAACAGGTAGCGGTCGCCGTCGCCCTGGGTGAGCTTGCCCTTCGCGGTCGCTTGCGCTGCCGCGAACTCCGGGTCCTTGCTGGAGATCGACGGGTGGATGTTGAGGGTGTTGTGGATGCCCTCGGCGTGCCAGTCGGCGAGCAGGCTCGTCATGTCCGTGATCCGGGCCGGGTCGACCGACCAGCCGTCCCACTTGCTGTCGCCCTCGTTGGTGGGGCTGCCGGTCTTGTAGTCGGTGTCGATCGCCATGACGTCGACGGGGACGCCCTCGTCCTGGAAGCGCTTCGCGATGTCCAGGTAGTCCTGCTGCGACCGGTCGTAGTACTCGGAGTACCAGACGCCGTACGCCCACTGCGGCAGGAGCTTCGACGGCCCGGTCAGGGTCGCCAGGTCCTTCAGCGCGGTCGTGTACTCGGTGCCGTACCCGAAGACGTAGCCGTCCTGGTAGCCCTCGCCACCGTGGTCGCCGCGGGGCGTGGTCTGCTCGGTCGCCGGGTCGTACAGTGCCGAAGCGGTGTCGTCGAGCAGCGACCAGCCGTCCTGGTAGAGCAGGCCGGGGTTCGTCTTCGCGGCACCGTTGGCGGTGTCGAGGTCACGCCGGTAGCCACCGAGCGGAGCGTGCGCGGCGAGGACGGGCGACGCGGTGTCGACGACCGCGATCGTGTCGAAGTTCACGTTGCAGTTGGCCGCCACGGTCGGACAGCCGATCGCGATGTCGTTCGCGCCGGCCGCCAGGTGTACGGGGACCGTCACGGTGTTCCAGTAGTCCCAGCCGCTGGTGCGGGGGAGCTCACCGGTCGTGGCGGTCTGGCCGACGGGAGCAGCGGTCAGCGTGGGCGTGCCGGCCGACCCGTTGGCGTACCGGACCTGCAGCGCGTAGTCGCCCGCGGCCGGGACCCCGGTGACGTGCGCGGTCATCTGGGCGCCGGCGCGCTCGAACCCGGCGACGAAGCCGTCGCCGGCGAAGCCGTTGTGGTTCGTCGCCACGGTCGCGGGGTCGCTGCGTGCGGCGTCCTCGGCCTGGCAGACGACGCCGAAGGCGCAGTCCTGGCCGGCGGACGCTGCGGTCGGCGCCGGGTAGGCCGCACCCGAGGGGACGATCGCCAGGCTGTCGACGTTCACCCGACCAGAATCGGCGTCACCACGGACGACCTTGACGGTGTGCGGACCGGCGGTCAGGTCGAGGGCTGCGGTGGTCTGCTTCCACTCGTCCCAGTTCGCGCCGGCCGGCAGGCTGAGGGTGACCGGGGCGCGGTCGTCGACGACGATGCTCAGCGTGCGGGTCTCGACCTTGCCGTCGCCGCCCTGGTTGTTGGCGTACCGCATGGCCAGGTCGTACGACCCGGCCATCGCGACGTCGGTGCGGAACGTCATGGAGTTGCCGACGTTCTCGAACCCGGCGGCGAAGCCAGCGCCCGTGTACCCCTTGTGGTCCGTCGCGTTCGCCAGGCCCTGCAGCGCGAGTGCCTCGCCCTCGCAGAGCGTGCCGATCGCACACGAGGGCGTCCGTGCCGTGACCCAGGGGGACCCGGTGACGGCCTGGCCCGCGGAGGTCTCCAGCGTCACCCGGAGGTTGTCCTGGCTGAAGTCGCCGGTGCCCTGCCGGTACTGCACGGTCATCGACCCGGTGTCGAGCGTCAACCAGCCGTCCTGCACGGTCTTGGTGAACGGCGTCGGGGCGAAGTCGTCACGCCCGACCACGTTGAACGTGCCCTGGTCGGTGAACTGCCCGTCGCCCGCGTACTCGGTGCGGATCAGGGTGGGTGAGAGCACCTGGAAGCGGGCCTCGCCGGACACCACGGTGCGGGCGTCGGGAGCGGCTGCGGCCGGCAGGGCGGAGATGCCGAGCCCGCCGAGCGCGAGCGCTCCGACGACGGCTGTGGCGAGTGACGGCCCGAGGAAGCGACGGCGCCCCCGGCTCGAGATGAGAGTGGGACGCAAGGGATGGGCTCCTCGTGGACGACGTCGTCCGGTCTGATCGGTGGCGCGGGCGCCCCCTAGGCGCCCGCGTTACAACGTGGGAAACTGTAGGGCCTCATAGCTCCTGCATGGAAGACCGCAAGGAGGATGGGCGCCGTCGACGGCGCTCAGTGGACCAGACGGGAGGCGCGGGTCGGCTCAGCGAGGCCAGGTCGCGACGACCGCCACCGCGTTGAAGAGCACGTGCGCCATGATCGCGCCGCCGATGCGGTTCGTCATCGCGACCAGGGTGCCGGTCAGCGACCCGAGCACGAAGATCGTCAGGAACACCCGGAAGCCCTCGAGCTGCGTCCCGCCGGCACCGAGCAGGACGTGCAGCACCGCGAACAGGAACGCGGTGAGGAACACGGCCAGGAACCGCGTGCGCGGGGTGAGCTCGGCGGCCATCCGGCGCTGGAACAGCCCGCGGAAGAAGACCTCTTCGAGGAACGGACTGACCAGCACGATGCCGATGGCCGACACGATCAGCAGCGTCTCGTCCGGGGTCCCGAGCGTCGGCGCCGGGGTCAGGCCCGTCGAGCCGGTGAACGCCAGGCCGAGGAACACGTCGAACACCCGGCACAGGATCACGATGCCGATCGCGAAGATCGCGTCACCGAGTCCCAGGCGCAGCCGGGCCGCACGGTCCGTGCTCGCCGATCGGCGCAGCACCCAGACGATGCCCGCGACGAGCGGCAGCCAGACGGCGAAGTCGGCCACCAGCACCTGCATGACGGGCGGCTGGATCTTGCCGGCGGTGTTGAACCCCGACGCGACCCGGGCCAGGATCACCGCCACCCCCAGCGCGACCAGCAGGATCACGAGGTCCCGCTGACGGCTGGTGTCGGGCTCGGCGTGGGTCACGTCGGACTCGGTGCTCATGGGCTCACCGTAGAGGACGGGTGGCCCAGAACGGCCGATACAGCCGAGCGTTGCTCGATCATGTGGCACTATTTGAATGCCGTACACCGGGACATCCCCGGGCACTCGTGTTGGGACCACGGGCGAGCGGCGGGATCGTCGGGGAAGGCGGGCCGCGTGGAACTACGCGACTACATCACCGTGCTACGTAAGGGATGGGTCCTCATCCTGGTCTTGGCACTCGTCGGAGTTGCCGCTGCCGCGGGCTTCTCCCTGCTCAAGAAGCCGGTGTACTCCGCTTCGGCGCAGGTCTTCGTCTCGACGGAGACCTCGGGCAGCGCGAGTGACCTGGCTCAGGGGAACACCTTCACCCAGCAGCGTGTCCTGACGTACTCGAACCTGGTGTCGACGCCGATCGTGCTGCTGCCGGTCATCTCGAAGCTCCAGCTCGACATGAACGCCGACCAGCTCGCGACGATGGTGTCCGCGACCGCGCCGACGAGCACGACCCTGATCTCGATCAGCGTGAACGACACCGACCCGGTGCAGGCGGCGAACATCGCGAACGCGACCTCGCAGAGCCTGACCAACGTCGTCGAGGACATCGAGGCCACCGACGCCGACGGCAAGAGCAGCGTCAAGCTCACCCGCGTCAAGCAGGCCGACGTGCCGAGCGTCCCGGTCAGCCCGAACGTCCCCGTCAACGTCGCACTCGGCCTGCTCGTCGGGCTCGCCCTGGGCGTCGGCATCGCCGTGCTCCGCGAGACGCTCGACAACCGCGTCCGCACCGAGCAGGACGTCGAGAAGATCAGCGACAAGCCGGTCGTCGGTGGCATCGCCTTCGACAGCAAGGCCTCGGAACGTCCGTTGATCGTGCAGGTCGACCCGCGCAGCCCGCGTGCTGAGTCGTTCCGCACGCTGCGCACCAACCTGCAGTTCCTGGACATCGGCACCGGCGCCCGCACCTTCGTGATGACGTCGTCCGTGCAGTCCGAGGGCAAGAGCACCACGGTCGCCAACCTGGCGATCGCGCTCGACAGTGCCGGCTTCCGCGTGATCCTCATCGACGCCGACCTGCGCCGTCCCCGCGTCGCCGAGTACATGGACGTCGAGACCAACGCCGGTCTGACCGACGTGCTCATCGGCCGCGCCGAGCTCGAGGACGTCGCCCAGCCCTGGGGCCGCGGCAACCTGGTCGTCCTGCCGGCCGGACAGATCCCGCCGAACCCGTCCGAGCTGCTCGGGTCCCGCGCCATGCAGGACCTCATCGAGCGGCTCGAGGGCGAGTTCGACTACGTCCTGTTCGACGCCCCGCCGCTGCTGCCCGTCACCGACGCCGCGATCCTGGCGAAGAAGGCCTCCGGCGCGATCGTCGCCGTGGCCTCGGGCAAGACGCACAAGGGCCAGTTCGCCGCTGCGGTCTCCGCCCTCGAGAGCGTGGGTGCGCCGATCGCCGGCTTCGTCATCACGATGATGCCGGTCCGCGGCCCGGGTGCGTACGGCTACGGCCGGTACGGCTACGGGTACGGCTACGGCATCGAGGACGAGGACACACCGAAGGTCAAGCCGCCCAAGCGCGGCGGGAAGAAGCTCGGCGCCCTGAGTCGCGCCGAGCGCTGAGACGAGGTCGGGGGACATGGACACTCGCCGGGGGACCCGAAACCTCGGTTCGTCGCTCACGCGGACGACCCTGGTCTGGGTCGCCATCGTGATCGTCGTGCTGGTCGTCATCGACATCGCACTCGTCACGCTCGCCTTGGGACGCACCGCACCGAACTCCGGTGACCCGGCGGGCCCGATCCCGACCTTCTCCAGCTCACCGCGCTCCAGCGAGAGCGCGTCCCCGACGCCGACCGCGGACGCCGCCGGCGCACGTCGCTCGCTCTCCGCGGTCGACGGCCAGGAGGCATGGCGCGCGTCCGGCGGGACGTGCGGCGGTCCGGCGCCCACCCTCGAACACACGACCGACGCCGGTGCGACCTGGAAGCCGGTCGCGCTGGGAGCCGACGTCTCGTCGGTGATGGCGATCCGTGCCTCCAGTGCGGACCTGACGATCCTGGCCGGTGTCGGCGACAACTGCGCCCCCACGGTGCGGTCCAGCACCGACGGCGGCGTCACCTGGGGCGCTGGCGGAGCCGGGGCGGCCGGAGCCGGCGTCTCGCCCGCCGGGCTGGTCCTGTCGACCGGGGTCGTCGCCCCGCCCTGCAGCGAACCGGTCGAGGCGTTCCAGGGGAAGCAGACCTCCGTCGTGCTCTGCGACGGCCACTTCGAATGGCGTTCCGGTACCGGCGCCTGGGTGGACGTGCCGCTCACCGGGGTCCGTTCGCTCGCTGACGCCGGCAACGACTACTCGCTCGCACGCGTCGGCGCCGAGACGTGTGCCGGCGTGCAGATCGCGTCGATGCCCGCTGTCGGTGTGACGCCGGCGACGACGCCCACCGCGGTCGGCTGCGACGCGGACGCCGCCACCGACGGTCCGATCGGCCTGGCCCGTTCCGGCGACGACGTGTGGCTGTGGGCCGGCGACACCGTCACGGTCTCGACCGACGGCGGGGCCACATGGTGAGCCGGTGGCGGACATGACCGCGGGCGCGGTTCGCGTCTCCCCGTCGACAGGGTCCACCGAGGAGTGGAGCCGGTCGTTCTCGCGCCGCGTCCTGGTCACCGACCTGCTCGCCCTGTTCTGGGTCGTGTTCGGCGTCCAGATCGCCTGGCTCGGCCTGGACTCCAACCTGGCCACCAACACGGCCGACCTGCGCCTGAGCTACACCGGCATCTCCGTCGTCGTGATCGTCGTCTGGATGACCGCCCTGGCGCTCTACGACACGCGCGGGCACCGGGTCATCGGCGTCGGCAGCACCGAGTACCGCCTGGTCGCTGATGCCAGCGTCCGTGTCTTCGGGTTCCTGGCGATCGTCGCGTTCCTGCTGCACGTCGACCTGGCCCGCGGTTACATCCTCATCGCCTTCCCGGTCGGCATCGTCGTCCTGCTCCTCTCGCGCTGGATGTGGCGCCAGTGGCTGGTGGCGGAGCGCAAGCGTGGCAACTACTCGGCGAAGGTCCTGCTCGTCGGCTCGACCAGCAGTGTGCTGCACCTGGCGCGCGAGCTCGGGCGTTCCCCGGAGGCCGGGTACCGCGTCGTCGGAGCCGCCGTCTCCGCCGGCACCCACGGCACACTGCCCGGCTCGACCGTGCAGAGCTTCGGCGGCTTCGACGACCTGACCGTCGCCCTCGCCACCACCGGAGCCGACACCGTCGTCATCACCAGCGCCGACGACCTGCCCCCGGAGCGCGTCCGACAGCTCAGCTGGTCGCTCGAGCCCGGCCGCCAGCACCTGGTCGTCGCCCCGAGCCTGACCGACATCGGTGGCCCCCGCATCCACACTCGCCCGGTGCAGGGCCTGCCGCTGATCCACGTCGAGACGCCGACCTACACCGGCCGCAAGCTCTACACGAAGCGGGCCTTCGACATGATCGGTTCGACGCTGCTCATCCTGGTCCTGTCGCCCGTCCTGCTCGTCCTGGCCCTGCTGGTGAAGGCCACGTCGACGGGGCCGGTGTTCTTCCGCCAGGAGCGCGTCGGTCTGAACGGCAGCACCTTCCGGATGATCAAGTTCCGGTCCATGGTCGTCGACGCCGAAGCCCGCCTGCAGGAGCTCAGCCAGCTGGACCGGGCCGAGGGCAACGACGTGCTGTTCAAGATGAAGAACGACCCGCGCGTGACCAGGGTCGGGGGCTTCATGCGCCGGTACAGCCTGGACGAGGTGCCACAGTTGTTCAATGTCTTCCTCGGTGACATGTCCCTGGTCGGGCCACGGCCGCCTCTCAGCCGTGAGGTAGAGAGCTATGACCAACACGTGCACCGCCGTTTCCTTGTCAAACCAGGAATGACTGGTTTGTGGCAGGTGAGTGGAAGGTCTGATCTGTCGTGGGAGGACTCGGTCCGTCTTGATCTCTTCTACGTTGAGAACTGGTCGCTGATGGGTGACCTCGTAATCCTCTGGCGGACCGCTCGCGCCGTCGTCGCATCGAAAGGCGCATATTGAAGAACCGAACGTCCCGCCGCCCGCGAGTCGCCATCATCGGCACCCGCGGGTACCCCAGCTTCTACGGAGGCTTCGAGACGGCGGTTCGGCACATCGCTCCCGCCCTCGTTGACGCAGGTTGGGATGTCGTGGTGTACGGGCGTTCAGGCGTCACCTTGGACGAGGCACAAGCGGATACCCGCGTCGAGCGGAGAACCACGAGGGGTATCGAGTCAAAGTCTCTCAGCACTCTGTCGTTCGGGCTGACCGCTGTTCTTGATGCGCTCTTCCACCAGGTGGACGTCGCGCTCGTCATGAACGTCGCAAACGGGTTCTGGCTCCCGCTCCTGCGGGCGCGGGGCATCCCCGTCGCCATCAACGTAGATGGAATCGAATGGGAGCGAGCAAAGTGGGGGCGCCTCGCGAAGCTCGTCTTCTTGTCCGGAGCCCACCTGTCAGCGCGATCGGCGAATGTCCTCATCGCGGACGCGGTCGCGATAGTCGACTACTGGCGTGGGCGATTCGGGAAAACCAGTACGTTCATCCCGTACGGCGCTGAGGAAACCGAGATGCTTCCGGTGCCTCTCGGCCTGGTGCGACGCAAATACGTCCTGGTCGTGGCTCGCTTCGTGCCAGAGAATACGATTGAAGCCTTCTTCGAAGCGGTGCCGATACTTGCGGAGAACCGGGACGTGGTGATCGTGGGATCCAGTGGCTACGGCGGCGACCTGGATCAGAAGGCCCAGGAACTCGCAGATCGGCATGCTCACGTTCGATGGCTCGGACACCTCTCTGATGACGGCCTCCTCTACGCATTATGGCAACACGCTGGTGCGTACTTCCACGGACACAGTGTCGGCGGTACCAACCCCGCACTCGTCCAAGCGATGGCGCTCGGCGCACCGATCGTGGCGCTAGACACTGTCTACAATCGCGAGGTACTCGGGCCGGACCACACCGCTTTCACCTCAGCGGATGGGGATCACATCGCTGCGCGAATCTCCGCATTGCTATCGGATCCCGCCGAGCAGGAGCAGACGAGCGAGCGAGGGATCACTCGCGCACGGCAGCACTATTCGTGGCGGGATGTCAGCGCGCGCTATGAAGCCGTGTTGAGAGCGCTGGTACGGCGAAGTAAGGGGAAAGAGGGTTGACCCCGAATGCGTCCAAGAACAAGCCCAGCAGCCGCCTCCGAGATCTAGGCGCTGCCGCTGTCGGCAATCTGATGGCTCCGCTCGCGTCGTTCGCGAGCGCTCCTATCCTTGCCCAGGCGCTCGGCGTCGCCGAGCGAGGCGAACTCGCGGCCACCACCGCGCCGTTCCTCTTTGCTTCCGTCGCCGCAACCGTCGGTGTCCCAGAAGCGATCACGTACTTCACGGCCCGAAGGAACGGTGGGACACGGCTCGTTTGGCGCAGTGTGCCGGTGCTCGCTCTCGTGTCCGTGCTCGCCGCAATGGTGATCTACTTTGCAGCGCCGTTCATCGCTGCCGGCGATGATCAGCTCGCGCTGCTGATCCAGGCTTCTGGTGTTTCGTTGCTGCCCACCGCGATCTTGGCCGCTCTCCGAGGAGCAGCTGCGGGACACGGGGACTGGGCTGCGGTGCGCAACGAGCGCATCATCGGCGCAGTCGCCCGCCTCGCACCCATCGCTGTGCTGGCGACCCTCGGCATGCTCACGGTGACGAGCGCAACCGTGATCGTCGTTCTTTCCCCTCTGGTGGGGGTACTCGCCTTCGTGCGGCTCAGGAAACACCCGCGGAGCGAAACGACCGCCGCCCAGCGGCAGATTCTTGCCTACGGCTGGCGCGTCTGGATCGGATCGCTGTCGGGCATCCTGCTCTCGAGGCTCGACCAGATCCTGCTCAATCCACTCGCCGGGCCTGAACAGCTGGGTTTGTACGTCGTCGCGGTGAACATCAGCGACGTGACTCTCATCGTGATGACCACAGTCACTTCCATCATGTTCACGTCTGATGCAAGGGATCGAGACGACGCCCTGCTGGCAAAGACCTCGCGTCTGACCTTCTTGGTCATGATCATGGCCTCGGTGGTCATCGGAGTGACGTTGCCGCTGTGGGTAGGGCCGTTCTTCGGCGAAGGCTTCCAGGCATCAATCCCAGCGGCACTCATCATGCTGGCCACCTACGCGCTCACGGCGCCAGGCGTGGTGGCCGGGACGGCACTCGGTGCGCGCGGCCGACCCGGCAGCAGGAGCCTCTCTCTCCTTATCGCAGTCGCTGTCAACTGCATCGCAGTTGTGGCTCTGGCTCCAGTGTTTGGTGCATTTGGTACTGCACTAGCCACGTTGCTGGGGAACGGTACGGCCGCAGCGTTGAATCTGTACTTCTTGCACACGAGACTCGATGTTGACGTGCGCCGTTTTCACTCCGTGCACCCGTCGGAGCTGCGCGATCTTTGGCGTGGTCTCAGGAAGCGATCATCAGCGCGTTGACTCGAGTGCTCGTCGCGTGCGCACCGGTCTCCGCTCCGGTGGCCAAAACCGCGATGGTCCAGTTGACGTGCTCGCTGCGGCGCCCTGTCGCTGAATGCTGAAGCGATGGACTTCTACTCCGCACGGGGTCGTGTAGTCCGGAGATTCGCTGACCCTCGATGATCTGAGCAAGACGAGAGGTCCGGCCGAAGAGCAAGCCAGCCGGTCAGCCTACATACGATTTTGCTTCGTGCTGGCACGTCAGGTTTCAGCGAAGTGGTCGGTACTTCATCGCTGGGGTGAGAGACGCGCGATCGGGAAGTCCGCGCGCGGTCTTCGAATCGATGGCCCGTTTTGTGTCGCGATGCTGATTGAACGTTGCAAGGGTCACCGCGAGTAACGTCCAGGTCAGCGGTTGGAAGAACGCGTTGGAGAAAAATGAACTCGTCAATACTACCAGTAGGAGCGATCCCTCAATGTGTTTGATTCTTGCGACGAGCAAAACAGTGATCAGTGCGAACAGCGGGACGGATAACCAGGCACTGTCGACCCAGAGGCCGAGTGCCCAGTTGCTGGCCACGGAATTAGTCGACTGCGCCGAGTAGAAAATACCAGAAACCCCAACACGCCCACTCGAACTCAAGCCATGTCCGTACCAAGGCGCACTATCAGCCAGGGCGGACAGTGTGCGATTCTGCTCGACCCGCGCCTGTGCTGACACATCGCCCGCTTGTGCGGTCAACGTGCTGCTGAGGCGTGTGACGAGGTCGCGTCTGAGGTCGGGGAGCGCGATCACCGCGGTGACCAACGCGACAAGCGTGAAGAAAAGCGAGCGCAAGCGGCCAGACTGCCCATGTCCCATAATCGGTTCGCTGTGGTTTCGCTGGATGAGCCAGACAGCAACAGCGACTGCGGCGGCCACACCGAAGCCGAGCCAAGCAGCGCGAGCGAATGCAAGCACGAGTGCGGAAAGGTTGATCAAGATGACGAGGATTCGGATCTTCGCAGGCAGAGGCAGCCGCCAAGCAAGAAGCACTCCCACCCCCGCATACATTCCGAGCCAGTCGGGTTCAGGATAGAACCCAGTCGGGCGCCCGAGAGCGGAAACTTCTACATGCCACAAATCCGTCGGAACAATGTGCGCCACTTGCAAGAGACCGAGCAAAGCCGATGCGGTCGTTGCTGTCAACAGCCCGAGGAAGAGGGGGCGGTGCGTGTCTGCCCGCCAAGCGCCGACTATGCAAGCGGCGCAGAGCGTGAAGCTCATGAGTTGGAGTGCCAAGTTCGGGTTGACCACCAGGTCGCCGAAGAAAACTGTCAGCGCGACTGGTGCGCAGGCAAGCGGAAGCGCAAATACCGACCATCGAAGATCAACTTCTCGTCTACCGGCGCGCGCTAGAAACCACGCGATGACGATCGGGGTGAAGACATGGATGTTCGCGAGTTGTACTGCGAATAAGCCGGTTGAGATTCCGACGACGAACGGGACAACAAAATTTCGTGCTCGTGACGACGCAGCCGAGGACACGAAAGTCACCACGAACAGCAAGGCAAGGACTGAGAATTCGATCAATGGGCTCATGTCTCTGGTCCGATCCGGTAACTGTTCACTCGCGCCCAAGCGAGTCCAATGAAGCGCTCGGCCCTACGATTCATTTTGCTGGTCGAGGCATGGCAGGTGAGTACCGCGGCCCTGGAGCCGTCGGCGAGCTCAGATCCCGATCCTAGGCGAACCAGCGTGGTTCCCGCTGTTCGTACAGTCTTGACGTGCAACCTAGTTGTCGCCTTCGTGCGCGCGTTTCTCAGTGTCGTCGACTGGTGGGTCCTCTGGGTGGCACGGAGCGGACTCCATCGAAGTACCCTCGCAGAGCTGCTAGTGACTTTGGGACCCGTTGGGATAGTTCGCGGCGGACCGGCCGCAAGGCGAACTTGATCAGCTGGATCAAGACCCGGGGCCGAGCCAGCGCCGACCAGCCATTGCGCTGGCGCATGATCATGATTCGGTTGCGTGCGGAGTAGTAGTAGAAGGCCTCGCTCTGACCTGAGCCCTGACCGGTGCCGCCCACCGCGTGCCAGACAGGATCAACAGGGCCGAGGACTGTCATTCGAAGGCGTGCATCTTGCGCCCGGAGTGACAGCTCGGCATCTTCCCAATAAAGGAAGAGGTCGTCTCGGAAACCACCCAGCTGAATCCAAGCGTCACGCGTGAAGACGGGTGCTGCTCCGCACATGAAAGAGGTCGAACGAGTTAGTGGGGGCTCCGTGCGATCGTACGGTGAGAGGTAGTCGTCATGGACTACATCACCCGTTTGCTGGTTGACAGCTCCGCCAGCAAACCAGATCTGAAGGGCATGATGCTCTCCTGAGACGATCACTGGACTCAGGATGTCGTCGAGGCCAAGAGAAAGCCGATCAATGAGTGCAATCGGTGTTTCCGCAGGGAATGTCATGTCTGGGTTCACGAGCCAGACCGGATGATCGGGCTCATCACGGAGGGCCAGGCGAATTCCGTCGTTCGCAGCAGCCCCGAATCCCAGGTTGTCGGGCTCGATGATGACTTTGTGGGTCACGGGAAGAGGGAGGGAAGTGAGCCGATCGGCTTCCAGCGGGTCACGTGAGTTGTCAACGAGAACGACCTGACTGCACCACGATGCGTCGACGCTGGCAAGGCATCGTTGGATGTACTCAAAGCTATGAAAGTTGACAATGACGAGACTAAGTTTCAACGCGGCCCTCCCGCTCGGAGCCGGTCCAATGCATCGAGTATTCGTTCGCCAAAGGCCTCTTTGCTGTGGTGCGCTTTCCAGTACTGATGCACCTCGGTCGCCCGCCCACGGAATATCATACCGACGCTGACAAGCTGGGGAAGAGCATCGGACTTCGCCCGAATCACGTGCACGTCGTCGAAGTACTCGTCCATTCCCGCGACCCACGTGGCTACGACGGGCTTGCCGCGCTGGAGCGCCTCAACAAGAACCATGTGGCCCGCAGCTCGCCCGTTGTCTGCGAGCGGAAGGTAGACGACATCACTGTCGGCGATGAGTTCGCTGAAGCTCGCAGGTGTAACCGAACTCAGTCGGACTACCTGGCCGTCGTCGCTCGCCTCGTGGTCACCCGTCGCAATGACCAGCCGTACGGCAGAATGGCTTGCTCGCACCTCCCGCGCGAGGGCTTCGATCGCGTTCGGGTCGCGGTCGGAGGATCCGCCTATGAAGACGGTCACGCTGGTGGGCGTCGCCGCTCCGGCGGTTTGAGGCTCCACAGTCTCGTTGAGCTCGGGGAAGGTTGAGCCGTATCGAACTGCGGCAGCCCGCCCACCGGCGGTCTGCCACCGTTCCGCTTCGTGTTCAGAAAGCGTGACGACCGGGCGATTACCGATCGCGGCACGGAGTAATTTCCAGCTCCGGCTACCCTCCTTCGCATACAAGCCGACGGTAGAGACATCCCGAAAACCGACTAACCGCGCTGCCACAGTCGTCCACGGGTTCATCGCGATGAGGGGTCGCCTTGCCAGGAAGCGGGCCCGGAGAGCCACTCGAAATGCGTCGAGGCCAAGACCAAGAGCCCGCGAGCCAAACCGCCGGCCCGAAGGTGCCGGTCGAACGAGCCGGACTACCCGACCGATACGGGGGTCATGATTCCATCGTTCACCAGTGTCGATTGGAGCCGGGCCAAGATCGAGTACGTCCCACTTCATGAACGCCCCCAGGTCTGCCAAGACTCCAGTGCGCGTCCCGCCACCTCGCGGCGGACCCGCTCCAGCGTTGTCTGTTCGCTCGTTACGGCAGCTTTGACGCGATCTGCCCAGTCTGAGAGGTCCGGCGTCTCGACGAGGTACGGGTAGCTTGCGCCTGTCATCGGTTCAAGCTCCAGTCTGCGGCCTACGACTGGCACGGCCATCTCAAGCGACCGCGCAGCGATACCACTTTGGTAGTAGCGCCGGTAGGGGATCAGGACCGCTGAACTCGTCGCGATGAGTGAGTCGAGTTCGTCTTCGGACACGAACTCGTCCCGAACATTCCAGCCACGGACTGACGGCCATCCGCGGCCGACTATCTCGAGTGTCGCCTCCGGCAAGAGCTCCGCCAGCGCCGTGAGCAAGTTGAGGTCCCGGTCAGGCTTCCACTGCCCGAGAACTCGGACGATCGGAGTGCCAGACACTCTTCGGGGAATTGCGGACGCGATGATCGGATGCGGCACGACATCTGCCCGTACGCCTTTGGCTCGCAGCTCCTTCTGCGCCAGCACGCTGTGTACGAGAAGCGTTCCCGAGTCTGCGACGCGTTTTGCCAGCCATGTGGCGATTGGCCCGTAACCAACTGCACGGACCAGCGGACGCGGATCGTGCATGATGACAGCACCTCGGCGATCGCCTGTCAGTAGTGGGACAAGCAGTCGATCGATGTGCCCCAGGACGGGCCAGGTCACGAGCACGCGGGCGTTACTGCCGCGCACCGACAGGAGCGCGGCGACGTAATCTCGGAGCCACTTGACCCGAGAACCGCCCGATATCGACGGTTCGTAGAGCGTGAGTGCTCTCACCTGCAGCTCAGAACTCTGAAGCGTCTGAAGTAGCTGCCTCGTGTAGTGATGCAGTGCACCTCCGAGCGGATTGATCAGCACGACGTCGTGGACGGTATCGGCTGACACAGGTCGGCGAGGAGCCCCCACGGCGTCCCTTTCCACTTCAGTTTGAGATCTTGGTTCGACGGCTCTGAGCCATGACGACACAATGAATCACGCCCGACCAGCTTCCCCATACTAGTCGGCGCACGCTTCATCCCGGATAGGGCTACGCGGAGGCCTGCACGGCTGGTTCGACTAGCCGTGCAACCACTTGTCGGCGGCGACCCGTCCGTCCTCCCGCGGTAGCGAGGATCGCACGGTCTCGCGGGGAATCGGGTTCGCGAGCGCGGAGAGGATTGCTTTCGGCAGGCTGTCCGTCAGATTCTCAAGCGAGAGGACATGGTGTCCGTTCTGAGCCAGCCAATCCGCAAGCCCGGTCTCGTTGGTGACCACGAGTGTCAACCCTTGCCTCAGGGACTCTCGCAGCTGCAGACCGACCTGCTCTCGCCAACGACCGTCTCTCACGCTTGGCGCGATGAGTACGTCAGCCGACCTGTAGTGGTCGGCTAGCTCGGCGTGCGGGACCTGACCGAGGTAACGTCGAGTTGAGGGTTTCGCGTCCACCCAACGGGCCACTTCGTCGGCGAGAGGTCCACTGCCGATGATCGTGATCCTCGCATCTGGCCTGATGCGTTCGACGTCCGCCCAGGCCTGCATCAGCGGCCGCACACCCTTGCGACGCTCGAGGCCGCCGACGAATAGCGCCTGACCGTTGTTGTGATTCCCCGGCTGGTCGTCTTGCGCGGACGTAGGGCGGGCGGGAAGCTCTGTGATCACGAGCGACTCCTTGATTTGCAGCGTCCCCATGCTTTCGTAGGACCGTTGCGCGGCGGGAGTGCCGAATGCGACCCGGTCCACGAGTAAGCTCTCGACCAGCCCAAGGATGCGGACGAACGTGCGACGGAGCGGAGCGGGAACTGGCGAGTCCCCGAACAAAGCGCGGTCAGGCTCATTGTTCTCGAGCGCGTAAAAGACAGTGCGAACCGGTCTACCTGACGTCAGCCGTGCGATCCGAGCGGCGACCATCAAGGTCAGGCCGGTCGGGAGGAACCTGGCCCAGAGCGGCTCCGGAATCTCGATTGTGTGCGCCCGCGTAGCAAAGATTCGTCGCACCGCTGAGAGCGGCGTCACGCGTACGCACCAGGTCGGGAGTTCGTTCTCCGGGGGAAGATCGCTGTGGGCGATGAAGTACCAGATCTCCGCCGGCCCCATCGAGGGCATGAGCGCTACGTCGGCCCCCCGGAGGTGGACGTGGATTCGGATGGACTTCGAGTGGTCGCGGTTCGGGGCCGTCATGGATGAACACTCCTGGTCTCTTCTGGCGGTCACGTACGCTGAGTCTCGCATGGGCGATCGATCCTCCATGGATGCCCGTGTGGAAAGGGGCCCAGTGCGGACCTTCGCATGCATCGTGACGTACGAACCGGACCTCGGGATCCTTGCTGAGAACCTTCGAGCAGTGGCTCGGCAGGTGGACGCGGTCATCGTGGTCGACAACGGGTCGGCGAACGCGTCCACCTTCGCCGACGACCTCCCCGAAGAAGTGGTCCTCAGCCGTCTCCCTGTGAACAGGGGACTGTCCGTTGCGATGAACATCGCGGTGCAGAGCGCAGAGTCGCAGCACGCGGAGCTCGTGCTGATGCTGGACCAGGACTCGGTGTCCGTGCCGGGACTCGTAGCAACGCTCCGGGCAAACCTTGACGAGAACGAGGATTTGGCCATGGTCGGGCCACGCATCGATGATCGGAACCTCGGGTCCGATGTGGCCCACGACGGGAGGGGGCTCGAGCGGGTGAACGCGTGCATCACGTCCGGTTCCCTCATTCGTGTCGACGACTGGAGGCGTATCGGCGGCTGGGACGAGGCACTCTTCATCGACTACGTGGACTTCGACTTCTGCCTCCGTGTCCGGTCGAGTGGGCGGGCGATCGGCATCGACCACCGGACTGCGCTGCATCACTCGATCGGGGATGCGCGACGTCAGAGCCGTGCGACCGCGTGGGGTCACAGCGCACAACGACTCGAGCGAATGGCCAAGGACGTCCTGTACTACGCGCGGAAGCATCGGCGAAGCCCGATGGACCTTCAGGTGGTCCCGAACCGAAGATCAAGAGCGCTCGCAGTCCTCGCTTGGAAGGCACTGGTCATCGCCGTGCACGAGGACGCCAAGTACGCGAAGATACGAGCCCTTCTTCGGGGCAGCATCCAAGGCCTCCGCTCGTCTGTCGACTGACGCCCGCGCGTTGGGGCCCCGGCACCTTCGGCGTCAGATGCGCACAGGTCTGCCGACACCGACAGCCGAACCCTAGGATTGGCGCATGTCCGACCTTCCCGAGTCGCGGCGAATCCCAACACGACGGACCCACAGGCGCCGGACAGTGTTGTGGGTCGTCCTGGCCTTCGTCATGTTGCTCATCCTCGCCGTGGCATGGGTCGGCATCCGAGGACTGATGGCGAAGCGAGACCTCGAACAGTCGGTTGAACTCGTCGGCACGCTTCGCTCGCAGCTCGTCGCTAGTGATACCAAGGCCGCGCAGAAGACAGCTCGGGCTCTCGGTGATCATGCGTCCTCGGCGCGGTCACTCACCGGCGACCCCGTGTGGAGCGCGTTCCAGCATGTTCCCTTCTTTGGCACCAATCTGCGCGCAGTCCGCGATGTGGCGGTGATTGTGGATGACATCTCGACTGGTGCTGTGAAGCCGGTCGCGAGTGTCATCAACAACGTGAATTTGAACGCTTTCGCACCGAAGAACGGCAAGGTCGATCTCGAGCCGTTGGTACGCGCTCAGCCGGCGGTCGCCAAAGCGACGAATACACTGCAGCAGGCCGATCGCGACGCAGCCCGCATCGACACGTCGTCGACGCTGTCGCCAGTCACCAACGCGGTTGACCGCCTCCGGAATGCGGTGTCGACCGTCTCGCAGCAGGCCGAAGTCGCTAATCGAGCGGTGCAGCTGGCGCCTGCCATGCTCGGGTCCGACGGGGAGCGGAAGTACCTCCTTCTCTTCCAGAACAACGCGGAGCTCCGTGCAGGTGGCGGGATATCCGGTGCTGTTGCTCTGCTGCATGCGCAGGATGGAGCGATCCGGCTCGGTGACCAGGTTTCCGGGTCCTCCTTCGGAGAGTTCGCTGAACCAGTGCTGCCGCTGAGTGACGACACGAAGGCCTTGTACGGCTCCATCACCGGTCAGTACATGCAGGATGTGAACCTGACTCCTCGCTTCGATGTCTCGGCGCAACTCGCTCGCGAGATGTGGAATCGGCGGTTCGGCGAGAAGGTAGACGGGGTCCTGTCGATGGACCCTGTCACGCTGTCGTACTTGCTCCGCGCGACCGGCCCGGTGCAGCTGCCAACTGGTGACACGCTGACGGCCGACAACGCCGCGAAGGTGCTCCTCAGTGACGTCTACGCCAAGTACCAGAACGGCGACCAGCAAGACGCCTTCTTCGCCTCGGCCGCGAGCACCGTGTTCACCAAGATCTCTAGCGGTCAGTTCGATGCGAAGAAATTCATGGCAGCGCTGGCTCAGGGGGCCGATGAGAACCGACTTCGTCTCTGGAGCGGGAAGGACGGCGAAGAGCGGCAGCTCCAGAACACGCCCCTTGCCGGTGATCTCCCGCGTGCCAGCGCGAGCACACGCGAATTCGGCGTGTACCTCAACGACGGCACCGCCGCGAAGATGGACTACTACCTCGACAAGAAGGTCTCGGTCGGCAGTTCGGTGTGCCGGAAGGACGGGCGGCCGACGTCCGTGGTCGAGGTGACGCTCAAGAACACCGCTCCAGCCGATGCCGCGACGAGCCTGCCTCGCTACGTCACCGGCGGTGGGGACTTCGGGACCGAGCCCGGCAAGATCAAGACGCTCGTCGCGGTCTACGCACCGCCCAACGCGATCTACCTCGGCGCGTCGCAGGACGGGAAGGCCGCGGGCCTGCAGACCACGGTCGACGGCGACCACCCGGTTGCGCAGTTGCGCACGCTCCTCGCTCCCGGGCAGAGCACGACGTTCCGTGTGGCGTTCCTCGGCGATGCCAAGTACGCCAAGGCCGGCGTCCAGGCGGAGTCGACACCCGGGGTGCGGCAGTCGAAGGTCGAGCCCCTGCAGTTCGACTGCACGAAGCCAGTTCCGGTCGGCTGAGCAGCCGACGCGCGAAGGCGACCGCGAACTATACGGCTCCCAGAGCGGCACTCCGACGTAATCACGCACGGCGATTCGCCACATAACGTCGCTCCGGAAGACCCCCACTCCGGGGGGATCCAGCTGACCTGAACGGGCACGGAAGTCTTTCCCAGCGGGCGCATATCGGCATCAGCCGCACGCGATACGCCTCCTGACCTGGTGTTTCATCGCCTGAAGGTGCCGTTCTTGCCCCTCGGCGAGGCGAGCGGGCAGCCGAACCTGTGAGCGAATCCAGCCGGAGTTCACGCATTCGTTGCATGAGGGGTGGCAAAAATCTGTGAAACTCCGCTAGATTGAGGGAACTTCGCCAATCGCACTCGCCATCACTGGTCGTGGGGGATTGACATCTGCGGAGGCAGGGCTCTGGTATCAGGGTCTGTCAGATCAGATCACTAGGGGAACTACTTCATGAAGAAGCTCATCGCCGCGGTCGTGCTGGCTGGCGCCGCACTGCTCGCAACTCCGGCCGCCGCCAACGCCGCTGGTTACGCACCCGACTCGAACGTCTCCATCTCGGGCAACTACGTCGCCGGTGGCGTCGTCGTCGTCAACTTCAGCCCGGGCGCGTTCCAGAACAACGAGACCGTCAACGTGCAGATCACCGGTGCCGGTGTCTCCTCCGCGACCCTCGGCGCTCTGCCCGTGACCACCGTCTCGAAGGCGTACACCGCCGCTGCCGACGGTTCCCTCCCCGTCCGCGTCACCCTCCCCGTGGGTGGCTCGGGTTCCTACAACCTGACCGCCACCGGCGCCACCTCCGGTGTCGTCGGCGTCGCGTCCTTCACCCTCGCGCCGGCTGACGCCGCTGCGGTTGCTGCGGGCTCGAACGGCACCAACGGTTCCCTCGCATTCACCGGTTCGACCGTCTCCGCCCTGGCCCTCTGGGTCGCCGGTGGCGCAGTCGTCCTCGGTGGCGGCCTGCTCGTCGTGCGCGGCTCGGTCCGTCGCCAGCGCGAGACCGTCTGAGCTTCAGCTCACTGAACGAAACCCCCGGGGCCGAAAGGCTCCGGGGGTTTCGTCGTTCGCGGGGCGTGGGTCAGGTCACGACGAGCAGGACGGCGACCACGCCGATGACGAGGAGCGGGGCGACCACCCACAGCCACAACGGGAAGGCGGATGGCCGACGGTACGGTCTGCGATTCGGGTTCACGTGCTGACCGTACGACCCCCGAGCGGTGGACGACGCTGGATCAGAGCCCGCGATGCTGAATACCATCGAGTTTTCGGCTGATCGTCACACGTCGGACACAGAGCCCGGGGCCTTCGGTAGCTCCCACACCTCGGCGTACCGCTCCCTCACCAGCGGCCAGACCTGCTCCACCGCGTCCTCGACCGAGCGCACTGAGTCGCTCAGCGGTGGGGTGAGCACGAACTCGTGGGGGATCGGCCGCCCCGAGCGGTCCTGCCGTCCCTCCGGGTCGGGGAACCGCACGGCGAGCATCCCGGTCCGTCGGCGGATCGTGGCCGGCACGTCCCGGACGCCGGCGAAGGCCTCTTCGTAGCGGGCCAGGGGGTCCTGCCCGGGCTGCTCGGTCGCCAGGAAGCGGAAGCCCCAGGTGCGACCGCGGGTGGCCCAGATGAAGCTCATGCGTCGTCTCCTCGGCGGAGCACCCGGTCGTCGACCCCGCGTTCCAGGTCCTCGGCGAAGCGGGCGAGCACCCGGGTGGTGAACTCGCGTTCGGCTTCGGCCTGGTCCTTCACCTTCGCCACCTTCTTGGCGGCGAAGCTGACGGCCTTCGAGCCGAGTCCACCGCCGATCATGCTGACGGCAGCGCCGACCAGGTTCGACTTCACGAACTTCGACGTGCCCAGGAACCCGACGACCGGTCCGACGAACTTCAGCAGCTGCTCGGCGACCTGGGCACCGCGCTGCCGGGTGGAGGCCCACTTCGCGAAGCGCTCGAACGGCAGCATCGCGGTCATCGGCAGCAGCAGGTCGACGCCGGTGCGGGTGGTGACGTCGATCGCGCCGGGCGTGAACTTGGCGGAGGACAGCAGCAGGAAGTCCTCGCCGACGTCGAGCGCGTCGGGGTCCTCGACGAAGCTCTGCAGCACGCTCCGCAGTTCGTCGAGCTCCCCGCCGGCCTTGCCGATGACGAGCTCGCGGAACTCCTCGACGTCCAGGTCGGGCAGCAGGTCGGCCTTCGACAGCGCGAGGGTCCAGATGCGGGGGAACCGGGCCAGGCGCTTGCCGTCCTCGAGCACGTCGTCCCGCAGGGCGTAGAGACCGGTGTGGAAGTCGGTGAGCAGGGCCTTGAGGTACCGCTCCTCTTCGCCGGCGTTCTCGGCGAGCAGCTGGCCGTCGACGAGCACGACGGCCACGTCCGCGCTGAGCAGGGACCGGAAGGTCTCGACGCGTCGGGCCTCCTCGTCTGCGGAGCTCGGGTCCTCCTCGAACCACTCGCCGGGGTAGTCGTGCCACACGATGCCCAGGGGCTTCGCCGCCTTCTGCTTCGAGCGGCCCTTCGGCAGGTCCTCCGCCGACGGCTCGATGACGAACCGGTACGACGTGGCGCTGAACCGGTTCGCGCTCGGGACGGTGGAGCTGTCCCGCATCCCCAGGTAGTTGCGGTGCAGGGCCCGGCCCTGTGCGCGGTCCTCGGCGGTGACGGCGTACCGGTTCGCACGCCGGACCTTCGGCTCCTGCGCGGCGCCGTAGAACGACGAGAGCAGGACGGTCTTCCCGCTGCCACTGCCTCCGAAGACGGCGATGTGCTGTTCCATCGTGGTGCTGGTCGAGGCCATGACCCGACCGTAGGCGCGTGCACCTGCGCGCTCCGCCCGCCACCCCGGACCTGAGCAACCACGAAGGATAGGGTCGACAGAAGCTCGACATCGGGTCGGCACGACGGGGGACGCAGATGCAGATCAAGCACGTGACGGGGGCTGCCCTCGGGGCGCTGGTGCTCGCGACGACGATGGCGGGGTGCTCGGCCTCGGCGTCGGTGTACCGCACGGTCAGTCCGGAGAGCTTCGAGTCGACGGTGGTCAAGGCGCTGCAGAAGACGTCCGACGCCACCCCGGAAGTCGACTGCGGCGACGAGCAGATCGCGCTCAAGGACGGCGACCAGGTGCACTGCGACGTCAACGCCAAGGGGTACGACGTGGTCTACGACTCCGTCGTGACGATCAGCGCGAAGAGCACCAAGACCTACAGCGTGCACGTCGAGGTCGACGAGCAACCGAAGTCGTGACCGACGGGCGCGAGCCGGCGGATCCGCCGGCCACGGGCCTCCAGGTCGGCCTGTCGGTCACCGCGCTCGTCGTGACGGGTCTGCTCGGGCTCGTGTTCTCGGTGGTCGACCTGGTGCTGATGCTGTTCGTCGGCGGGATCGACGTCTCGAACGGCCGGACCGACGTGACGGCCAGCCGGATCTCCATGGGGCTGCTGTTGCTCGTCGCGACGGCGTTGTGGTGGACCGGCGTGGTGATGACGACCCGCGCGGTCGGGCGGAAGCGCACCGGGTTCGGCCCGGCGTTCGGTTTCGGACTGGGCAGCCTGCTGCCGCACCTCAGCATCTGGGGCATCGGCAACGGCTCCTGAGGCGGTGGCCCCTGGATGGACGAACGGGTCGGTGGCGTGCGGTCAGGCCCGCCGCCGCGCCGCCGCCCCGAGCAGCACGACCCCGAGCACCGCTCCGAGGACCGCTCCCATCGTGTTCGCAACGACGTCGTCGATGGTCGCGAACCGCGCCGGCAGGAACAGCGCCTGCCCGGTCTCGATCGTGGCGCTGACGAGCAGGCCCGCCCCCGCGCCGGCCCACCACCAGCGGGCCCCGGCGAGCAGGACCACGAGCAGCCCCAGCGGCACGAAGAACGCCACGTTCGCCAGCGACTCGATCATGTCGTAGCCGAACCAGCCGGGCGCCCCGCGTCGTTGCGCGGCGGCGACCAGCCGGATGATCAGGGGGTACGCGCCGGAGTCGACGGGGGTGCCCCAGAAGCCGATGAGGACCACGCCCACCCCGTAGGCGACGGCCAGCGCGCCGGCGACGCGGCGACTGCGGCCGGTCGCGTGGGCACTCGTGCCGCCACGGCGGCGGAGCGCGCGTCCGGAGGCGACCACCCGTCGGACCGCAGCCGACGTCACGTCACGCACGTCGGGCTCCGGTCGGTCGGGGGTCACGGGAGCGACGCTACCGGGGCGGGCCTCCAGAGCGGATCCACCGCTCGGCCGACCACCGGACGGGAGGCCCGCCCCACCCACCTGGATTCCGTCCAGAAAGCGAGTACCCCGGTTTGTCCCCTGTACCCCGGAAACGTGACGTTCCGTCCCGGTTTTCCGGGGTTTGATACCGGAGCGGATCAGGAGAACCCGTGAATCGACGGGGCCGGCTGGTGAGGGAACCGGTGCGCGCCGTAGCGTTGTCCCGCAAGCAGATGTACCCCAGAACGTGAAGGAGCAGGGCCATGACGATCATCAGCCACGACGTGCACCAGGTCGAGGTGACGCTGGACACCGACACGGTGGACACGATCGCCGTCCTCGAGGCCCAGGTGGCCCACACTCCTTCCCGCGCCTCCCTCCTGTGGGCCGAGGTCGAACCCGGCCTCTGGTCCGCCAACTACGGCGGCTACTTCGGTGGCACGGTCGACAAGCGCGACGGGCACTACTTCGTGTCCGACACGTTCGGCCAGTACGTCGGGGACTTCCGCTCGCTGGAGGACGCACAGTCGCGTCTCGCCGAGCGTCTGCACATCGTGCTCCCGTCCGTCATCCGCCCGGTCGACTGACAGGCTCGGACGGACTGATCACGGTCACCCGACCACGAGGGATCGAGCGCAGCAGCGAAGCACCACCCGGAGCCTGACCTCCGGAACAGCATGACCGAGGCCCCGCCGGAACACCGGCGGGGCTTCGACGTTCCTCGGACAATCGGCTCCGCCCGGCACGTCCGGACGGAGCCGGAACTGTCCCCAGTGTGGGGGTGTGTACCCCGAATTCTCGGGAGTGGTCCCCCCTACTGGGGACCTCTCATGTCCCCGTGCGTGATCGGCCCACTGCCAGGATCGGGCTCGGCGTGAACGGTCGTTCTCCGATTCCCTCGGGTCCTCGAGCGCCAGGTTCGCTGTCTCGACCCGAAAGTGACTCATGCTGCCTGCTCCCCAGGGCACCGCCCTGCCTCGCCGCGCGTTCGGCCTCCGCCCCCTCGCCATGCTCGGCGCCGCGCTGCTCGTCGGCGCCGGCCTGAGCACTGCAGCCGTGGTCTCCGCCGCGCCCGCCTCCGCCGCGGTGCAGGCGACGCAGGACAGCCGCTTCGTCTGCGACCAGAACACGCTGTACGCGACGAACAAGGCCGGCAAGGTCGTCGCAATCGACATCACGACGGGCGCGAGCAAGGGCACGACGGTCGACGTGGCTGACCTCGGCACGGGCGCGAACAACGGCCTCGGCATCTCCCGCGAGGGCGCGTCGATGTTCGCCGCCGCCAACGGCGGGACCGCCACGCTGCGGTCCTTCGACCCGAAGACGAACACCGCCTCCGCCCCGGTGACGACCGACAAGGTGCGCTCGGTCATCCGCGGTGCGGTGAACCCGGTCACCGGCATCTACTACTACGGCGACAACACCGGCGCGCTGATGGCCTACGACCCGGCGACCGGCAAGGCCATCGGGCAGGTCGGGCAGATCAACGGCCTGAAGTCCGGCAACGGCGACTTCGCCTTCAGCTCTCGCGGCCTGTTCTTCGTCGTCGCGGCCGACAAGGTGTACCGCGTCGACACCGAGACCGTCCCCACCACTGCGGGGACGACCGCGCTGACCACCACCGAGATCGCGACGCTGCCGTCCGGCACGAACAGCCCGGGCATCGCGTTCTCGTCCGACGGCTACCTCTACGTCTCGAACACGACGACCGGTGGGACGACGCAGAGCCCGGTCTCGACGACGACGCTCATGCAGCTCGACCCCACGTCGGGCGCCCAGGTCCGGAGCTTCCCGGTCGTCGGCAACTACAACGCCAGCGACCTGGCCACCTGCAACTACGCCGACACCGTCACCGGACGCGCGAGTGTCGACCAGCGGTGGAAGGCGACCGACCAGTTCGGCCTCGCGATCACCGGCGACGGCATCACCGCGACGAGCAAGGGCACCAGCGCCAGCACCGCCGGCAGCGCCACCGGCCTGCAGGACCAGAAAGCCGGCGCGATCCTCACCACGCCGGGCAAGAAGTACACGGTCGCGCAGACCGCCGCCGGCACCACCGACCTGGCGAACTACACGACCACGTGGAAGGCCGTCGACGTCAACAGCGGCACCGCCGTGGCGGCCGGCACCGGGCAGACCGCGGCGTTCACGTTCCCGCAGGCCGTGGGCACCGACGGCACCGACGTCGTCATCACGTTCACGAACACGCTCAAGCTCGTGCACGCCTCGACCACCGCCGACACGTACTCGACCCCGGTCGACACCACCCTCACGGTCCCGGCCGCTGGCGTGCTGGCGAACGACCGTGGCACCGGGCTGACGGTCACCAACCACACCGACCCGACCTCCGGCACGCTGACGATGAGCGCCACGGACGGCAGCTTCACGTACACACCGGACGCCGGGTCCTCGGGCACCGACCAGTTCGACTACACCGCGACCGACGGCAGCGGCCAGACCTCGACCAGCACGGTCACGATCACGGTCACCCCGACCGCCACCGACGACGCGTTCAGCGTGCACGCCGGCTCGACCGCCACCGCGGACGCCGCCCACGGCCTGCTCGCCAACGACCACGGCTCGCGCCTGAGCATCACCGGCAACACGACGCCGGCCCACGGTTCGCTGAGCCTCGCGGCCGACGGCTCGTACACGTACACGCCCGACGACCGCTTCTCAGGCGCCGACAGCTTCACGTACACGGCGAAGGACGGCTCCCGCGCGACGATCACCGGCACCGTCAGCATCACCGTGCTGCCGACCGCGAAGGCCGACGCCATCACCGCGACCGCCGGTCAGACCACGACCGTCGCCGCTCCGGGACTGCTCGGCAACGACCTCGGCTCGGGCCTGACCGTCACGGACACCACGACGCCCGCGCACGGCACGGTCACGGTCGGCACGGACGGCACGACCACGTACACGCCGGCGCCGGGGTACTCCGGGCCGGACGGCTTCGACGTGACGATCACCGACGGCAACGGCGAGTCCGACACCGTCACCGTCACGGTCCGGGTCGCCCCGAAGGCCGTCGACGACACCGCGACCGTCGACGCCGGCAGCTCGGTCAGCACGACCACCCGTGCCACCGGCGTCCTGGGCAACGACTCCGGCACGGCCCTGACCATCACGAACTCCACGGCACCGGGCCACGGCACGCTGGTGCTCGACGCCACCGCCGGCACGTACACGTACACGCCGACCGCGGGCTTCTCCGGGACGGACCGCTTCGAC
Organism: Curtobacterium sp. APC 4022; assembly: GCF_030407555.1. Lineage (NCBI taxonomy): Bacteria > Bacillati > Actinomycetota > Actinomycetes > Micrococcales > Microbacteriaceae > Curtobacterium > Curtobacterium sp. APC 4022. The sequence continues at coordinate 15,239 of NZ_JASDDD010000025.1, read as the reverse complement.
TACACCGCGACCGACGGGTCCGGTGCGGCGACGTCCGCCACGGTGACGATCACGGTCCGCCCCGTGGCCACCGCCGACACCGTGACCACGCCCGCCGACCACCCGGTCGTCATCGACGTGCAGGCGAACGACTCCGGCACCGGCCTGACCACCACGGTCGTCGGCCAGCCCCAGCACGGCACGGTCGCGGTCGCCACCGACGGCACCGTGCAGTACACGCCCGCCGTCGGCACCTCGGGGACGGACTCCTTCACCTACACGGTGACCGACGCCGCGGGGAGGACGACCGCCCCGGTGACCGTCACCGTGACCGTGACCCCGGTCGCGAACGGTGATGCCGCATCGGCGCAGGCCACGAAGACGCTGACGATCCCGGCCGCGACCGTGCTCGGCAACGACTCCGGCACCGGCCTGACCATCACGAAGGCCACCGGCACGTCCCACGCCGACGTGACGCTCGGCACGGACGGCACGATCACGTACACCGCGAAGCCCGGCTTCTCGGGGACCGACACCGTCACGTACACGGTGACCGATGCCTCCGGGCAGTCGACCACCGCGACGATCACGGTCGTCGTCGGGCCGATGGCGAAGCCCGACACCGCGACCGCCACCGCCGGCACGACCCTGACCGTGGCCAAGGCCGACGGCGTGCTCGCCAACGACCAGGGCTCCGACCTGCGGGCGAAGACCGACCGTGCGCCGGCGAACGGCACGCTCGACCTGCACGCCGACGGCTCGTACACCTACACGCCGGCCGACGGGTTCTCCGGCACGGACACCTTCACCTACACGGCGACCGACGGCTCCGGTGGGAAGTCCACCGGGCTCGTCACCGTGACCGTGCGGCCGAAGGCACAGGACGACCGCCTCACCACGACGGCCGGCACGCCGCTCGTCGTCACCGCGGGCACCCTCACCGGCAACGACGCAGGCACCGGCCTGACCGTCACCGCGGTCACCGACGGTGCGCACACCACCGTCGTCCTCGGCGCCGACGGCTCGATCACCATCACCCCGGCCGACGGGACCTCGGGCACCGACTCGTTCACCTACACGGTGACCGACGCCGCCGGGAACACCAGCACCGCCACCGTCCGTGTCCTCGTCGCCCCGGTCGCGACCGACGACGCCGGCACCGTCCGGGCAGGGGAGACCCTCACCCGCACGACCCCCGCCACCGGGGTCCTCGGCAACGACCGCGGCACCGGCCTGAGCATCACCCGCCACACCGAGCCGGGCCACGGCGTCCTGGTGCTCGACGACACCACCGGCGCGGTGAAGTACACGCCCGTCGACGGGTTCTCCGGCGACGACTCGTTCACCTACACGGTGACCGACACCGCCGGCACGCCCGCCACCGCCACGATGACGCTCGTCGTCACCCCGGCGACCGTGGACGACCGGGCGATCACCTCGGCCAACTGGCCCGTCACGATCGACGTCCAGGCGAACGACTCCGGCGTCGGCCTGCACACCGAGCTCGTCGGGGCGCCCGCACACGGCAGCGTCGTCCTCGAGCGGGACGGCACGGTCACCTACGCACCGGCTGCCGGGACCTCGGGGACGGACACGTTCACCTACCGGGTGACGGACGCCAGTGGACGCCCGAGCGGGCTGTCGACGGTGACCGTCACGGTCCTCCCGGTCGCGATGGCCGACACCGTCGGGACCGCAGCCGGCAAGCCCGTGTCGATCCCGGCGGCGACGCTGCTCGGCAACGACTCCGGCACCGGCCTGACCGTCACGACGGCGGGCGGCGCCGACCACGGCGACGTCTCCCTCGGCACGGACGGCACGGTTCGATACACGCCGACGCCCGGCTTCTCGGGGACCGACACGATCACGTACACGGTGACCGACGCCTCCGGGCAGTCCGCCACCGCGACCGTCATCGTGGTGGTCGGCCCGATGGCGACGCCCGACACCGTGACCGCGACGGCCGGGTCCACGCGCACCGTCGCGGAGGGTGACGGCGTCCTGACGAACGACCGTGGCACCGGCCTGACCGCGACCGTCGACCAGGTGCCCGCACACGGCACGCTCGACCTGCACGCCGACGGCTCGTACTCGTACACGCCGGCCGACGGGTTCTCCGGCACCGACCGCGCCACCTACACGGCGACCGACGGCGCGGGCACGAAGGCGACCGGCACCGTCACGATCACCGTGCGGCCCGCTGCCGGCGACGACACCCGCACCACGAGCGCCGGGCAGCCAGTCACCGCGACCTCGGCTGCGCTGACCGCCAACGACGCCGGCACCGGCGTGCACGTCACCGACGTCAGCGACGGCGCGCACGGCACCGCCACGGTCGACGCCGACGGCACCGTCACCTACGTCCCCACCGCCGGCTGGTCCGGCACGGACAGCGTCACGGTCACCGTGACCGACGCGATCGGCAGCACCGCGACCAGCACCCTCACCATCACGGTGACCCCGGTGCTCGCCGTACCCGACGCCACCGCCACCGCGGACGGCCAGCTCGTCGTCCCCGCCGGACAGGGCGTCCTCACCGGCTCCACCGGCACCGACCTCGAGGTCACCGGCCACGGCACCCCCGACCACGGCACCGTCGACGTCGGCAAGGACGGCTCGTACACGTACACCCCCGCGCCGGGGTACTCCGGGCCGGACGGGTTCGACGTGACCGTCACCGACGGCAGCGGCGGCACCACCACCGGCACCGTGACGATCACCGTCGCCCCGAAGACCGTCGACGACACCGCCACCACGACGGCCGGCAGCCCGGTCGCCGTCGCCGTCACGGGCAACGACTCCGGCACCAGCCTGCGCGTCACCGGTGTCGGCACGGCCGCGCACGGAGCAGTCAGCGTGACCGGCAGTGGGACCGTCACGTACGCCCCGGCGGCCGGGTTCTCCGGCACGGACACGTTCCGGTACACCGTCGTCGACCCGACCGGAGGCACCGCCTCGGCGACCGTCACCGTCACGGTCACGCCGACGGCCACGGCCGACGTCCTCCGCACCGCCGGTGGCCAGGCGCTCACCATCGCCGGTCGCGCCCTCACCGGCAACGACTCCGGCACCGGCCTCACCGTCACCGGACACGGCGACGCCCGACACGGCACCGTCACCACCGGCACCGACGGCGGACTCGTCTACACGCCGGCCGCCGGGTCCTCCGGCACCGACCGCTTCACCTACACGGTGACCGACGCCGCCGGACAGACGACGACGGCCACCGTCACCGTCCTGGTCGGCGCCGTCGCGGTCGACGACTGGAGCACCACGACCACCAACGGAACCGTCCGGATGGCCCGCACGCACGGCGTCCTGTCCGACGACTCCGGCACCGGACTCTGGGCCTCGGTCGACCTCCACCCGCAGCACGGCACACTCCGCCTCGCGACGGACGGGTCGTACGTGTACGCCCCGTCCGCGAACTGGTCCGGCCGCGACTGGTTCACCTACACGGCACACGACGCCGAGGAGAACACCGCCGTCGCCCTGGTCGCGATCGACGTCACCCCGACCGCGACCGCCGACACCGCCCGCACCACCGCGGGCACCGCCGTCACCGTCCGCGGACCCGGCGTGCTCGGCAACGACCGCGGCACCACGCTACGGGTCCTGTCCGTCGGGACGGCCGCCCACGGCACCGCGACCATCGCCGCCGACGGCACCTTCGTCTACACGCCGGCCGCCGGGTTCTCCGGCACCGACACCGTGCCGTACACGGTGCGGGACGCCAGCGGGCAGACCGTCGACACCAGCGTCACCGTGACCGTCGGCATCGCCGCGGCCGACGACACCGGCCGCACCGTCGCCGGGACGGCGCTCGCCGTGGACGCCCGCCACGGGCTGCTCGGCAACGACTCGGGCACCGGGCTCACCACGAGCCTCGCCCGCACGGCGGCACACGGCACGGTCCGCGTGCAGTCCGACGGGTCGTACGTCTACACGCCGGCCGCGGGGTTCACCGGACAGGACACGTTCACGTACACGGTGACCGACGCCTCCGGGCAGACCACCCGTGCGACCGCGACCATCACGGTCGTCGCCGCGGCGGTCGCCACCGACGACCGGGGCACCGGCCGGACCGGACGCGCCGTCACCGTCGAGCCGCTCGACAACGACAGCCCGACCGGCGGCGCCACGTTCGACACCGACACGCTGCACCTGGTCGACCCCGCCACCGGGCACATGACCGACCGGGTCACCGTGCGCGGCTCGGGCAGCTGGCACGTCGAGGACGGGGTCGTCACCTTCACGCCCGTCCGCGGCTTCCACGGCACCGAGAAGGTCGACTACACCGTGCAGGACAGCGCCGGGCAGGTCGTCACCGCGACGATCACCGTCACCTACCCGGTCGGGATCGCGGCCGTCGCCCACGTGGCGCAGCTCGCCTTCACCGGCAGCACGGGCCTGGCCGGGCTCGGGCTCGGGGCGCTCGCACTGCTGCTGGCCGGGGCGGCGCTGCTGCTCCGACGGCGGATGCTGGCCGACGGATCGGTCGAGGAGACCGGGCCGATCGGACCGCGCCGGCGCCGGTAGGCGTCGTCCGGAGTTCCGTGACAGCCGGGAGGCCCGGATCACGTCAGCCGATCGGCTCACGTGATCCGGGCCTCCCGTCCATGTGTGGCGCGGGCGCGGCCCGTCAGTCGGTGCGGAGCGTGTCGTTCTCGTCGGACGCCACCGGCTCGACCGGGGTCCAGCCGTACCAGCGGCCGTCGACCTCGGCCGTGAGGCGGCCGTCGCCGCAGGTGACGAGGGACGTCGTCGGCAGCCGGTCGGGCAGGAAGCCCGCGGTCATCGCCGGGCCGCCCTTCGCGCCGTCGACCGACTTGCACGCGCTCGTGTCGACCCCGTCGGCCGACGTGAAGCCGATGACGTAGCCGGGCTTGCTCGTGTCGAGCCGGACGTCGATGTCCTTCGCATCCGTCGGCACCCACTTCGGCATGAACCAGGCGAGGTCCTCGGAGTCCGCCGTCGACGGGGCATCGGCGTAGGTGTCGAAGTGCTCCTGCTGCTCGGGCAGGTACGGCTTCACCACGCTGCAGCCGGCGAGGGCCAGGACGATGACGCCCATGCCGAGGACGCCGACCGCGGAGGTGAGGGCCGAACGCTCGGATCGGGTGGTGGTCTGGGTGGTGTCGGCTGTGGTGTCGTTCGTGGTGCGGTGCTGCGTCGAGGTCATGTGTCCATCGTCTCGACGGGGTACCTGCCCCGGAATGTGGCCACCTGCCGGAACGGGGTGGGGCTGACCCCCGGGTTGCCGGGCTACTGTGCCGGGATGGCTGACGACCCGATGCGCGCCCTGTTCTCGAGCGCGATGACCGCTGTTCCGGGCGGCGGCGACGCCGGACGGGCGGCCGGACTCGTGGGGCTCCTCGGGCTGCTGACCGCGCTCGTCTCGCTGGTCGGCGCCGTTGTGGTGGGGATCGGCGCGTTCGTCGTCGTGCTCGCACCGCTGGTGGTCGGGTTGGGTGTGGGGCTGCTGCCCGGCTTCACTCCGGGTCCCTGACCGGGGATCGCCGCCGTTCGATCCGTCGCGTCAGCCGACCCGCTGTTCCAGGCGATCCGTTGCCAGGTGGACAGCGCCTCCCAGCGCGTCGGGTCGAACCGGAACATGCTGCCCATGCCCGGCTGGTCGAGCTCGCGGATGATCGGGACCCGGGTGAAGCTCGCCAGCAGGAGCGCCCCGACCCCGCCGTGCGCCACGAACACGATCGACCGCTGCGGCGTCTCGGCGACGAGCTGACGGACCGCCTGCTCGATCCGGCGCTGCGCATCGACGGCCCGTTCCCATCCGCGGACCGACTCCAGAGGCCGGGCGAAGAACGCATCGACGGTCGGCTCGAACTCCTGCGGGTCGAGGTAGCCCGTGGCGCTGCGGTCCATCTCGCCCAGTCGCGCGTCGACTTCGGCGTCGAGCTGCCAGGACCTGGCGAGCACCGCGGCGGTGTCGAGCGCCTTCCGCTCGGTGCTGCTGACCAGCCGCTCCGGCCGGGGCAGGACAGAAGCGGCACGTCCGGCGCGAGCAGCTCCCTGCGGTGACAGGCCCCAGTCCTCGATCGGCACGGCGGGGTCCACGACGACCTCGGGGTGGGTGAGGAACGTGCAGTGCATCCGACGACAGTACTGTCGGGGTGTGGTCCTCGTCGGTGGTCGAACCGTGCTCGACGTCATCTCGCCGGAGCTCGCGCGCCGCATCGTCGCGCGTGACGAGCAGCCGGGGGACGACTGGCATCCGGAGTACCCGTTCGCGGACGAGCTCGACCCGCTGCGGTCGCTCGGGGCTGCATCGAGCCCCGACCCGGTCTTCACCATGTACCTGGTCCGGCGGCGATCGGACGGCTCGGCGGTCGGCGGCATCGGGTTCTTCGGGCCGCCGGACGGCACCGGGACCGTGGAGTTCGGGTACGGGCTCGTCCCGTCGGCCCGGGGTGCAGGAATCGCGACCGAGGCCGTCGAGCTGGCACTCCAGCATGCGGCTGACAACGGGGCACGGGCGGCCGTCGCGGACACCGACGTCGCGAACGTCGCCTCGCAGCGGGTCCTCGAGAAGAACGGCTTCGTCGAGGTCCGGCGCGGCGCAGCGCTCGTGTTCTACCGACGTGAGCTCGTCTGACGGACGGTTGCCGCGCCTCCCGGCTGGTGTTCGTCGCCGTCAGACCTCCCAGTCCGACGAGTACGTCCTGCCCTGCAGCAGTCGTGCCAGTTCGACGTGGACCGACACCGTCTTGTCGAGACGATCGGCGCGGTCCGGCCGCAGCTGGTCGCCGTCCCAGTCCCGCTCGGAGAAGTACGCCGTGTAGGGGTTCACGATGCACTTGAAGTCCAGCATCAATGACTGCGCGAGTGGTCCGGTCGCCATCGTGCTGTGCGGCAGACCGGCAGCGCAGACGAACGTGACGACCTTGTCGAACCATGCCGCGCGCCGACCTGCACCGGTCGCGCCGGTGGACTCGATGAGCGACTTCACCGTCGATGACGGCGCCCAGTTGTAGATCGGGAAGGCGAGGACGACGCCGTCCGCTTCGTCGATGACGCGGTGCACGGCGTGGAACTCGTCGCTGTCGAAGACACCGTCGTTGTCGAACGGCGGCAGCGAGACGTCGGCCAGGTCGACGACCGTGCTCCGGTGTCCCTGGCTGGCGATGGCGTCAGCAACCTGTTCGGCGAGTCGGCGGCTCACGCTCGCCGGGTCGAGGCTGCAGGAGAAGACCGGGAGGTTCAGCGACGACACACGAGCACGGTACCGAAGCGACGGGTCATCCGACGCGACGGCTCCGCTGCCGTCGGACCTGCACGAGCATCACCGTCAGCGCGAGCCCGATCAGCACCGGGATCCAGACGGATCCGGATGCGGCCGGTGCCACCACGACTCCGAGCACCAGGCAGATCCCCGCACAGACCGCGATGACGATGTCACTGGCTGTCCACTTCATGGTCGTCCCCTCGTTCGACTTCCTGACACGCTACGACTCTGCTGCGCCGGTGTCACCCCGGGAGGCACGCCGGCTTCGGCTGGCAGTACGGCTCTGGGATCAGCCGAGGTCCAGACAGAGCGCCATGACGGCCTGCTGCACGGGGAGCAGCGGTGCCTTGAAGGCGTGCCCGACGAAGGCGCGGTGGTCGATCGCGTCGGCGCTCACCTCTCGGCCGCGGATGAACGGCGGGCAGGGCGCGAAGCGGACTCCGACCGGCGCCCGGTCGAGCAGTTCCGCGGTGACGCGGAACGGCGCGAGCGCGTCGGCATGACGGCCGGGTCCGTCGGTCAGGACCACGTCTGCTGACCGGACCGCAGCCTCCAGGTCGTCGGTCCAGACCGCACCCGGAGTCGCGAGCTCAGCGGGGCAGCACTGCACCAGGTCGAGTTGCAGGACGCGAGCGGCCTCTTGCCAGGCGCGGGCGATGTTGCCGTCCGCGCCCACGAAGAGGAAGCGGAGCGCGGTGATGTCGCCGTGTCGGCGCAGCGAGAACAGGTCGGCGAGCACCTCGCACGGATGGTTCTCGTCGGTCATCGCGTTCACGACGGGCAGCGCCTGTGCCGCGGCCAGTTGCTCGATGACCGCCAGGTCGGGGTGCCGGGCCACGACGATGTCGGCCCAAGGAGCCAGGTACTCGGCGACGTCCGCGAGCGCCTCCGGTTTGTCGAGCGTCTTGTCCGGGAACACGATCGGCTGCAAGCCCATCAGGGACGCTCCGCGTTCGAACGTCACACGCGTGCGCAGGCTCGTCGACGGGAAGAAGAGGACAGCTGCGCCCTGCGTCGTCGGACCGCGGCCCTGGTCGTAGGCGTCAGCGAGGGCGAAGACCGCTTCGACGTCGTCCGCCGACCAGGCGTCGAGGGTGGTGAGGGACCGCATGGCACCACCGTAGACAGTGGCGAGTCTGCTCATCGTGCCGCGGAGTCCGCTGCCTCCTGGCTCCCCAGCCACTCTGTGAACCGCGGACCGATGACCTCGGCGTCTGCTCCGGGAACCAGCGCCCCGTTCCGGAAGGCCCGCCCCATCGCGCCCGGGATCGGCAACGGGACCGCGACCACACCCCGGTCGGGCAGGGACCGCGTCATCTCCCAGAGTGTCATCGTCTCCGGGCCCGCAACGTTGACCGCTGTCTCGGTCCGGAGGCCCGTGGCGACGTCGGCGACGACCGTCGCGACGCTGTCGAGTGCGACCGGCGCGATGGTCATGCCGGGCACGAGTGCGAACGGCCCGGTCCGCATGCGCTCGAGGTTCTGTCGAGCGAACTCGAACCACTGTGTCGAGCGCACGATCGTGAGTCGCGGGCTCACGTCCCTCGCGATCTGCTCCTGGATGGTCTTGCCGGCGAAGTACCCGTAGCCCTGCACCGCGGGGAGCGTGCAGTTGACGATCGACAGGAGCACGTGGTGCGCCTGGAGGTCCGTCGCGGCTGCGGCGATCGCTCGTGTCGAGTGGCCGAAGAAGTCGGTGGCGCGCCGCCGGCTCGTGGTGAACATGCCGGTCGCCTCGACGATGACGTCAGCTCCCGCCAGTCGCTTCGTGGCGTCGTCACGGAGCACGTCGAAACCGGTCGCTCGCGAATGTCGCGTCACGTGGCACCCTCGTGCCTGCAGCGCCTGTTCGATCGCGCGTCCGGAAGCGCCCCCACCCACCACTGCAACCTGCATGCCGTCCCCCTCGTGTCTCTACAGATGTAGAGGATACTACGATCGACTGGTGTCCGAGCGGCGGAAGTCCCTGGCAGACGCTGGTCTGCGGCTGGTCGCACGCGAGGGCGTGCGCGCGCTGACGCACCGGGCGGTCGACGCAGAGGCCGGGGTCCCAGCGGGATCAACCTCGTACTACGCGCGGAGCCGGAACGAACTCACGGCCCTCGTGGTCGCTCGGATCTCCGAACGTCTCGCGACCACGCTCGAGACCGTGGCCGTGCCTCCCGTCCTCGACGTCGATGCCGCGACCGGCATCGCGGAGGGGTTCCTCGAGACACTGGCGCGCGAGCACGATGCCCAGGCAGCGCGACTGGCGTTGCTCGCCGAACTGCGGGCCGACGATGCGGTGCGGACGCCCCTGACCGCGGCGGACCCCGTCCGCGCCGCACTCATCGCCACCGCAGAGCAGATCCTCCGCGCGCTGGGCGTGCCCGATGCCCCTGTGGCCGCGGTCGACTTCGTCGGCCTGGTCGACGCGCTCCTGCTCTACCGCATCGCTCGCGTCGGCCCGATCGACTCACATCGCGTCCTCACCGCCTACCTCGGAGGTCTCGCATCGCGGTGACGGAGAGATCGATCCCTAGGGAGGGTTGAGCGATCAGAACAGCGGCTCGATGAGGTGCGGCCCGTCGTTCCGCACACTGTTCACTGTCCGAGCGACCTCGTACTGCTCGAGGCCCGCCGCGACCTCGAGGGAGTCCCGGTCGAGCAGCGCGAGCAGGTCGTTGGTGCCGGCACCGTCGCCGAGCCAGGCGTCGTAGCCGTCGGGGGTCAGGAACGCCGGCATCCGGTCGTGCACCTCACCCGGAGCGACGTGGGCGTCCCGCGTGATGATCGCGAGCGACAGTCGCCACTTGTCCGGGTCGTCCTCGGGCTTCGTGGGGTCGGGCCAGGCACTGACGACACCGGCCATCGCCAGCGCACCGCCGGGCTCGTGGACGAAGTGCGGCTCCTTGCCGTCCTCCCGCACGACCCACTCGTAGTAGCCCTGCGCCGGCACGATGCAGCGGTTCGTCGCGAACGCCCGCTTGAACATGCCGCTCGTGGCGACGGTCTCGATGCGGGCGTTGATCGGCTTCGGGCGCTGCTTCTGGAAGTCCTTCGCCCAGCTCGGTACGAAGCCCCAGCTGATCTGCGGCAGTTCACGCTGCCCGTGCCGCTGCCGGACCGCGTAGACGGGGTCGGTCGGCGCGACGTTCCAGCTCGGCGCGAGGCCAGCGTGGACCTCGCCGGTGTCCTCGTCGACGTGCTCGGTGCGCGCCGCGAGCTCCCCGACGAGTTCGGGCAGCAGGTCAGCGGTGGTGTCGGAGACGACGAAGCGGCCACACATGAGCCCAGTGTGCACGGAGCCGCCGACGCGGGTGCTGGTCACAGTGCGCTGTAGCCCGCCGGCAACGGCCCGCGGCCCGACAGCGCCCGCAGCAGCAGCGGCCCGTCCCCACGCCGGATCGCCGCCTCCGCGAGCAACAGACTGGAGGCCCGCACCGACTCCGCCGGTACCGCGACGTCCACGACATGGCCGGCTCCGGCGACCGCACGCACCAGGTCGTCCCCGTGCACGACGAGTTCCAGCACCCGGGTGCAGAGGTACTCGTCCACGGGGAGACGGAGGCCGCCCACGACGGTGATGCGGGCCTCCCGTCCGGCGGTGTCGACCGCAGCGAGTGCGCGGTCGCGAGCCAGGGCCACCGCAGCTGCCGGTTCGGAGCCGAGCGCAGCGCCGGCGGCGACGCCCCGGGCGGCGACGTCGTCGGGGTCCGCGACGGAGCCCGCGGTGGCGCGGAGGTAGCCGGCGGCGTCCTGGACGTCGTGGGAATCGTCGGGGGAGTCCTTCGCCGACAGGTAGGCGGCGACGGTCAGCAGTGCGCGGTTCGTGTGACCGACGAAGGCGCGGACGTCCCACACGCCGAGCGCCGGGGTGGTCCAGAGCGCAGGGTCGTCCGCCGGCGTCGGGAGGGCATCGACGACCTCGACGAACCAGGCTGCAGTCGTGGCGAAGAGCTGGCGGGGGTCCATGCGCTCATCCTGTCCCGAGCGACGCCTGGCGTCACCCGTCTCCCGGGTCAGCCTCCGGGCAGCCCGATCTTCGATCCGGACGGGAACCGGTTGCGTGCGGTCGGGGGCGTGGCTGCCGTCTCGGACGGCGGCAACGCGGCGGCGGCGCGGTGCGCACGCTCGGTCCGGCCGAGCTGCAGGAACGTGGAGGGGAGGGTCCAGACGACCAGGAGCGTCATCGTGAAGCCCACCGTGGCCCGGTCGCTGGTGGTGAGCAGCGCGATGCCCGCGAGCGAGCAGCCGATCAGCACCGCTGCGGCCCGTGCGACGTCGACCACGAGCGTCCGCCGCACCAGTGCCGTGTCGTGCAGGACGTCGGCGCGGTCCTCGGGTCGCATCTCGGGCGGCTGCGGGACCAGGTAGCGCTGTACGGAGGCGCGGGCCAGCCGCGTCGTCTCCGGACGGACTCGTTCGCCGTCGATCGTGGCGGGCGGCTCGTGGGTCTGCGCGAGCGGGAAGCACCCGACGGTGACCAGGCCGGCCGCCAGCGAGGTGAGCACCACCACGATCGTCGCCCGGACGGGTCCGGTGCCGGTCCAGCCGGTGTTCACGACGGTGAGGCCGAGCACCAGGGCTGCGAGGGGTCCCACGACGACGCCCCCGGTGACGGCACGTCGGAAGCGCTTCGGCGAGACGTCCTCGCCGAACCGCGCACGGAACACCTGCCACCCCAGTCGGATCACGGCCCCTGTCTACCGGCTCCCGCTGAGGATCGCTCGGACACGCCCGGCCATCTGCGGCGGTGCGGCACCCCGGTCGCGCGACCCCGCGCCTCCACAGCGATCGTCCAGCGACGGTCGATGACCTGGCGGCATGAGTCTCGACATCGTCTACACCGCTGCCGCCCACGCCACCGGAGGCGGCCGCGACGGACACGTCCGCACCGAGGACGACCGCATCGACCTCGACACCCGACCGCCGAAGGAGATGGGCGGCAGCGGCGAGGGCACCAACCCCGAGCAGCTCTTCGCCGCCGGGTACGCGGCCTGCTTCCTCGGCGCGCTGCACGCCGCCGGCCGTGAGCTGACGCTGGACACGACCGGCGCCGAGGTCTCCGCCGAGGTCAGCATCGGCGGCAACGGCTCGGGCGGCTTCGGTCTGGCCGTCGAGCTCGACGTGTACGCACCGAGCGTCGCCGGACCCGAACGACAGCGGCTGGTCGAGCTCGCGCACACCATCTGCCCCTACTCGAACGCCACGCGCGGCAACATCACGGTGACGCTCTCGCTCGTCGACTGAGGCGCTCGCGGTGCTCGCCGCTCCCTAGGCTGGAGCGGTGAGCCCCGACCGCTGTCCCTGCCTGAGCGGCAACCCCTACGACGAGTGCTGCGGCCCCCTCCACGCCGGCGCGCCCGCACCCACCGCCGAGCGGCTGATGCGGTCGCGGTTCTCCGCCTTCGCGCTCGGCCTGCCGGAGTACCTGCTCCGCAGCTGGCACCCGCGCACCCGGCCGGAGTCGCTCGACCTGGACCCCGGGCAGCGCTGGACGCGGCTCGACATCGTCGGCACCCAGTCGGGAGGCCCGTTCGACTCCGCCGGCACCGTCACCTTCCGCGCGTGGTGGCGCTCCGACACCGAGCGCGGGACGCTCGAGGAGACGAGTGACTTCGTCCGCGAGGGCGGGCACTGGTACTACGTGGACGGTGTCGTGGTCTGAGGTTCGGCGGCGGCTTCGGCCTCGAGCTGGGGTGCCGTCCGTCCGTCTGGCCGCCGAGACGCCGGCGTCTCGGTGAGACGGCGCGGTCTGCTCGAGACGCCGCGGAGTTCGGCGGCGTCTCGGGCGATCGGCGGCGCCGGACGGAGACGGGGGCGTCTCGCCGCAGGGCCCGCGTCAGCCGATGGTCTCCGGCAGGCCCACGGCAGCGCGCATGGCCCGGCGGACCTCGGCCTCGGCGGGCAGCAGCTCGTCCTCGTCCCCGGTCAGGAAGAAGCGGATCTGCCCGATCGCCTGCTCGCTGAGCATGTCGAGGCCGTTCAGCACCCGGCCGCCCGCAGCCGTCCACGCCGTGGAGGCCCGGGTCGGCCACGGCTCGTACGCCACGTCGAACAGCACCGCGTCCGGACCGGACGGCACGAGGGGCAGTTCGTCCGCCGCGCCTCCCGGCAGGGTCGACACCACGAAGCCCATCGGGTCCGTCGAACCGAGGTCCCGCAGGTCGTGGACCTCGAGCGTCACACCGAGTCGAGCCGCCAGTAGCACCAGGTCGCCCGCCTTCCCGGTGTCGCGCAGGAACACCCGGACCAGTGAGGCGCCGAGTCGCAGTGACGCGGTGAGGGCGCTCGCCGCGGTCGCCCCGCCGCCCAGGATGGTGGCTTCGCCCGGCACGTGACCGAGCGCCGCGACCGGGCGGACGATCCCCTCGACGTCGGTGTTCGCACCCGCCAGGACGACCGACGAGCCCTCTCGGCGGAACGCGACCGTGTTCGCGACCCCGAGCTCGTCGACGAGCGGGGTCGTCCGGTCGAGCAGGGGGAGCACCTCGCGCTTCAGCGGCATCGTGAGACTGAGGCCACGCCACTCGGAGCCGAGCCCCGCGACGAACGCGGCGAGCCCACCGGACGCGACCTCGTGCCTCCCGTACGAGAACGGCACCCCGAGCACGTCGTAGGCCGCAGCGTGCAGCGTGGGGGAGAGCGAGTGCGCGATCGGGGAGCCGAGAACGGCGAGTTCCGTGCGGTCGGCGTCAGGGAAGGTGAGGGCCACGCGCGCAGCCTATCCAGGCAGGCCCCGGCGCCCACCCGGGCCGCGAACCCTTAGGTTAGGCTACCCTTCGTGATTCGTTCCTCCCTCTCCAAGCGCCGTTCCGGGCGTGTGCTCGCCGCGGCCGGCGCCGTCGTCGCGGCCGCGCTCGTGCTGGCCGGGTGCTCCTCGTCGAGCCCCTCGTCCTCGTCGTCCTCCGCCGGCTCGTCGGACGGCGCCTTCCCCGTGTCGATCACGACCGGGCTCGGCACCACGACGATCGCCTCCGCCCCCAAGCGCGTCGTCGCTCTCGGCTGGGGAGACGCCGAGACGGCCCTCGAACTCGGCGTGGAGCCCGTCGGCGCCAGTGACTGGCTCGCCTTCGGTGGCGACGGCGTCGGCCCGTGGCTCAAGGGGGCGTACAAGAAGTCCCCGAAGATCATCAAGACGCTCGAGCCCAGCTACGAAGACATCCTCAAGCTCAAGCCGGACCTGATCCTCGACGTGAAGTCCTCGGGCGACAAGGACCGCTACGACAAGCTGTCCGCCATCGCCCCGACCGTCGCGATCCCGAAGGGCGGCGAGAACTACCTCACCTCCACCACGCAGCAGGTCGACATGATCTCGAAGGCTCTGGGCAAGGAGTCCGAGGGCAAGAAGCTGCTCAGCGACCTCGACGACTCGTACGCCGCCGCACGCAAGGCGCACCCGGACTTCGAGGGGAAGACGGCTGCGATCGGCGCGTACACGTCCGAGGGCTTCGGCGTCTACGCCTCCCGCGACAGCCGCGCGACGTTCATGCAGAACCTCGGCTTCACGATCCCGTCCGCGATCGACAAGGCCGCCGGCAAGGAGTTCTCGGTCTCACTGTCGAACGAGAACCTCGATCTCCTCGACGCCGATCTCACCGTCGTGCTGCCGATCTACGTCGACGCGTCGAAGGCCACCGCGGACCCGCTGTTCCAGAAGGTGCCGTCGGTCGAGGCCGGGCACTCCATCGTCGTGGACGACTCGGACGTCTCGAACGCGTTCTCGCTCGGGACGACCGCCGCGATCGAGTGGGCGCTGAAGCGGCTGCCGGACGAGTTCGCCTCGAAGCTCGGCTGAGGCCGGGGCGCCGGGGCGCCGGGCCGCCGCGGGCGCTGCGGGCGCCGCCGGAGTCGCTGCGGGCGCTGGGGCGCCACGGCGCTGCGCCTGGCGGGCGCTGCGCGGCGCGAGCGGGACCCGCACAACCGGAACCGGCCCGCACCACGGTATGTCGTGGTGCGGGCCGGTTTGTGTTGTGCGTGGGTGCCGCGGCAGCGGGCGCCGGGCCGGCGGGGCGCCGGACGTGGGCCGGTC